>CAZDAP010000094.1:0-5603 GCA_964503585.1 uncultured Lachnobacterium sp.
CCTAAGAACGGCGTTAGTCCAATTCAGGAAAAACAGATGGTAACGCAGAAGGGTGCCAATACCCATGTAGTTGGTATTCATGGAAACTTTGATCAGGCGCAGACTGGTGTAAAAGAAATGTTTTCAAATCCTGTTTTAAAAGAAGAATTGGCTCAGGCTGGATTCCAGTTCTCATCTGCAAACTCTATTAATATTGGGCGTTTGGTACCACAGATTGTTTACTATGTTTATGCATATGCAAAATTATATGCAAATGGTGTCATTGCAAAAGATGAAAAAGTAAACGTAGTTGTTCCAACTGGTAATTTTGGTAACATCTTAGCTGCATTCTATGCAAAGAACATGGGACTTCCAATTGCAAAATTAATCTGTGCATCTAACGAAAACAAAGTATTATTTGATTTCTTTGCAACAGGCGAATATGACAAAAATAGAGATTTTATTTTAACAAATTCTCCATCTATGGATATTTTAATTTCTTCTAACTTAGAAAGATTGATTTATCGTATTGCTGGAAATGATGCAGAAAAGAATGCTGAACTTATGAAATCCCTTTCTGCAACTGGTAAATATGAAATCACAGATGAAATGAAAGCATCTTTGAAAGATTTCTATGGAAATTATACCAGTGAAGCAGAGACAGCTGCTGTAATCAAAGCCATTTATGAAGATACAGGTTATGTTATTGATACACATACAGCAGTTGCAGCTGGTGTATATGATAAATATAAAGCAGAAACAGGTGATGTAGATACAAAGACCATTATTGCATCTACAGCTAGCCCATTTAAGTTTACTAGAAGTGTTATGAATGCAATAGATAGTAAATATGATACATGGGGAGATTTTGAATTAGTAGATGAACTTAGCAAGCTCGGTAATGTTACAGTTCCAAATGCAATTGAAGAGATTAGAAATGCCGAAGTATTACATAACACAGTTTGTGAAGTAAATGAAATGGAAGCAACAGTAAAGGCCTTTCTCGGAATGTAATATGAATAATACAAAAGTCCTTTGGGATAACCTGAAGGGCTTTTTATGGTGAAAGATGAAAAGAGAATATGAGTATGAATAACTTATTAGCGCAGATTTTAAAATTTGCGATTGTAGGTGGAATTAGTTTTCTAGTTGATTTTGCTGTGTATGGAATTATGTGTAATGTATTAGGTGTGCATTACGTTATAGCAGGTGTTGCAGGTTTTTTTGTTTCTGTAGTAGTAAACTATCTTCTTAGTATGAAATTTGTTTTTGTATCCAAGGAAGATATGAGAAAAGATAAAGAGTTTGTTATTTTTGTAATCTTAAGTTTGATTGGAATGGTATTAAACTCTGTAATCCTTTATATTTGCATTGATTTGATTTATATGCATTGGCTATGGTTAAATCAGATTTTAGAAATTGAAATCATGAATCTTGCTGCAAAAATTATAGCAACAGGTATTGTTATGGTATATAACTTTGTTAGCAGAAAGATTTTCTTGGAAAAGAAAGGAAATGGGAGAAATGGCAATTAGTGTCTGTTTATTAGCGTATAGAGAGGCTGATAATTTAAGAGTTTTATTACCACAGATTAAAGAAAACGTGGAAAAATGTGGGGAAGAGTACGAAATTTTAATTATTGATGGCGCAAAGAGTATGGATGATACAGAAAAAGTATGTAAAGAGCATGGTGCAAAATACTTTAATCAGAAGTATCCAAACTTTGGTGGTGCATATCGTACAGGGATTGAAGTTGCTCAGTATGATAAATTCTTAATTATGGATGCAGATGGTTCTCATCCAGTTACAGCAATTCCTGCAATTTATAATATGTACAAAACAGGAAACTATGATGTTGTTATTGGTTCTCGTTATGTAAAGGGTGGAGTTACAAATGACTTTGTAGTATCTATTATTCTTTCTCGTATTTTGAATATTATTTTCCGAATCTGTCTTGGATTAAAAGGAAAAGACTTATCTACTGACTTTAGAATGTATGATACAGCGCAGTTGAAACAGATTCAATTAGAAAGTCAGTATTTTGATATTGTAGAAGAAATCCTTTTGAAATTAGAGTTAAATAAACCAAACAAACAGAAATTACGTATCGGTGAAACGCCAATTTACTTTGATAAACGTATCAGTGGTGAATCAAAACGTGATATGGGTAGATTCATTATTGGTTATTTAAAAACCATTGTACGTTTAACATGGATACGTATTAGATCTTCTTTTAAACAATAATGATATCTTTTGTTTTTATTGTATTATGGTGGAAATTTTATTAGGAGTATAATTATGAATACCTATGGAGTAATTATGGCAGGTGGCGGTGGAACCAGATTCTGGCCACTTTCCCGTCAGGAAGAACCAAAACAGTTACTAAATTTAAGCGGCAATGATTTGATGATTAATGAGACCATTGACCGTATTGCAACAGTAGCAAAAAAAGAAGATATCTTTGTGGTTACCAATGTGGCACAGGTTCCAAAGATGAAGGAAGCAACTGTAGGCAGACTTCAGGAAAATCATATTTTAGCAGAGCCATCCGCTCGTAATACCTCTGCATGTATCGGCTATGCAGCCATGGAAATCGTAAAAAAATATGGCGATGGAATTATGTGTATTTCTCCAGCGGATCATTTCGTTAAGAATCAGGAAGAATTCACCAGAGTATTAAATGAAGCAATTCAAGTAGCTGAAAAAGAGGATAAGTTAATTACAGTAGGCATTCAGCCAACCTATCCTGCTACAGGCTATGGATATATTAAATTTGACAAATCCGAAGATTCTGTGGCAAAAAAAGTTCTAGAATTTAAAGAAAAACCAAATTTAGAAACCGCAGAAAACTATCTTGCCAATGGTGAATATGCATGGAACAGTGGTATGTTTATCTGGAAAGCATCTACGATTTTAAAGAAATTTAAAGAACTTCTTCCAGATGTATATGCATGTATCGAAAAAATTGGTGCAGCCATGAATACACCAGAAGAAGCACAGGTGATTGCGGATATATATCCAACCATTCCTAGTATTTCTGTGGACTATGGAATCATGGAAAAAAGCAGCGATGTACTTGTAATTTCCGGCGATTTCGGATGGAATGACGTAGGAAGTTGGGAAAACATGGATGTGATTTATGGTGAAGATGAAAACGGTAATATCCTTGTAGGAAAACAGGTAAACATCGATACAAAGAATACCATTTCTTATTCCAAGAAACGTCTCATTACAACGATAGGTGTAGAGAATTTGATTATCGTTGAAACCGAAGATTCTATTTTGGTTTGTGACAAAAATAGAGCCCAAGACGTAAAACTCATCGTAGATGAATTAAAAGCATCTGGACAGAATGAGTATCTATAAGCTGACAGTTCATGATGAACATTGAACTTGTGTGGATGTTATAGAAATGGAACAGAACTAAAGATTAGTTTGCATAAAAAGAATGCCCTGTCATAACCATGACGGGGCATTTGTTTATTGAAAATCATATTTTGCTTCACTTAAACTGACTATTTCCATAATAAAGTATATGATACCAAATGGATAGCAGATAGGGAAAAGAAATGCTGGATGTGCAAATGACAAAATGGTGTCATCATGAAATTCGATTGGCCCAATGGATAGTTCGTTTGAACGGTTGTTGGATGCATTAACAATGAATAAACCGTTATGGAGATTTAATAAATCTTCAATTGCTGCGGAAACATATTCGTTGTATTCATCAAAAGTTTCACCGGCATATCTTTGGGCAAATTCCAAAGCAGTAGCCTCATCCATTGAAAAATATGTATTTACAATATAATTACCTTCAATCGACTGTGATACACAATGCTCAGTAGCAAATTCCATGCTAATACTAGGTGGAAGAGTAGAGAAGTCATCACCAATATAACGAACAAAATTATTAAACAACAATTCCAAATAGGATTTACCGAAATCAGGAATAGCCGTTTCTGATACGAGAGAAAATCCATCAATCATTGCTTTAAAGTCATTTTTATTATCTTCATTTAACTCCATGTCAAAGAATTCTGTCTGAGAACGATAATCCGTAAAAATATTTTCAAACTCTTCATATGAAAGTATTCCGTCATCAATTAAAATCTGTCCAAGAATCATAAAATCAGGAGCAATTGTATTTAATAATTCAATGACTTGTCCTTGAGATAAAAATCCTTCTCGGATAGCAATTTCACTAAATTTGATTCCTTCTTCTTTTTGTAATCCTACAACGTATTCAATTTCTTGTGCAGACATATAACCCGAATATAATGCCAATGTACTAAAGCGTATATGTGTTTTGCTTTGACGCACAAGAGCGGACAATAATTGTTCTTTTGTTATATATCCATTTGAAAATAAATAATTACCAAAAAACTGTGTGTACATATGATTTACCTTCCGAGATATTTGTCAACTGCATCTAAAATCTGTACTTTATTAATTGGTTTCTGAATGAAATCAGTAGCACCTGCTTCTAAAGCTGCTCTCAACTGTGAGTGTGTACCAACAGAAGAAACAATGATAATAGTAGCATCTTTATCAAAAGCCATAATTTCTTCAATAGCCATATTACCATCTTTTTTAGGCATAACAATATCTAAGAATACTAAATCAGGCTTTTGTTCCTTATAAATCTGAACAGCGCTTTCTCCATTTGATGCTTCAAAAATAGTAGGATAACCCGCCATTGTGATAACATCAATAATCTGTTTACGTGCAAGAATGGAATCATCACAAATTAAAACTTTACCTTCATCAATGCTCATAATATTAAACCCCTTTTTCAAGACTAAATATAACTTTATTTTACACCCAAAGAAAGTGAAACGCAATGTTTTCATTAGAAAAGGTTATAAAAAATATAATTATAAAGAAAAAAGTCAGGTATTGACGTTTTAAGAATATTTTGTATAATAAGGAATATATTAACATGGATGACTTTGGATTAATTTTTAAAGTTAATCTTGAAGATAAATATGTTAAAAATAATCAAAAGAAAGAGGTAATTAATATGTCAAAAATCGATTTTGAAAAGTATGGCATCTCTGGTGTTACTGAACTCGTGTATAATCCTACATACGAAGTGCTTTTTGAAGAAGAAACAAAAGAAGGCTTAGAAGGATATGAAGTTGGTCAGGAAACAGAACTTGGTGCAGTTAACGTTATGACAGGTATTTATACAGGACGTTCTCCTAAAGATAAATACATTGTTATGGATGAAAACTCAAAAGATACTGTATGGTGGACATCAGATGAATACAAAAATGACAACCACCCAATGACAGAAGAAGTATGGAACACATTAAAAGAAATCGCTATGAAAGAACTTTCTAATAAGAAATTATACGTAGTAGATGCATTCTGTGGTGCTAACGCTGACACAAGAATGGCTGTACGTTTCATTATGGAAGTAGCTTGGCAGGCACATTTCGTTAAGAATATGTTCATCCAGCCAACAGAAGCTGAACTTGAAAACTTTGAACCAGACTTCATCGTTTACAATGCTTCAAAAGCAAAAGTTGAAAACTATGCAGAATTAGGACTTAACTCTGAAACAGCTGTTGCATTCAACATCACAAGCAGAGAACAGGTTATCTTAAATACATGGTACGGCG
>CAZDAP010000095.1:0-5566 GCA_964503585.1 uncultured Lachnobacterium sp.
TTATTCAATAACTACCTGGATATCAGGACTGATGATGCTTGGTGCTTTCTGTTTAGCATCTTTGTTTTGCGCTTCTACCCAGAAATTCTCTTTTCTTTGTAGTTCTTTCAAATCCTCTTCTTTTGAGGTGGTATCCAAACCATGGATTTCATCCTGTTTGATTTCAGCAGACAGAACACGAACATGATTCTGCTGATCATATTCAGCACCTTGCTGAACCATTTCTTCTTTTAAGAAAAGATTCATGTCCATCATTTTTTGTACTTCATCTGCAGATAATTCTATGCGTTCTTGTTTGTGTTCTTCGGATTCTTTGACTGCAGAAGCATTGTTTTCTTCTTTTTCTTCTTCTGTTTCAGAAGTCTTTTCTAAATCTATTTCTTTTTTCTGTTTTGTCTCTTCGGCTTTTTCCGTTTCTTCTTGCTTTAGGCGCATCTGCTCCAGTTTGCGTTTTAACTCTTCAATTTCTTTTTGAAGTTCTTGCTGTTGTTTTTCTTTTTCATCTACACTTAAATTAGAATCACTAGAAAGTTTTTTCAGATTCTGCTGCTTCATTAGAAGTTGGTTCTGCAAGGTTTTACTAGTATTGTTTACACTAGATACTGCCGTTGATGGAGTTGTACTGTTGATTCGTTCTATTCTTCCAATTGCCATTATGATTCCCCCTTTTTTCACATATGGCAGTGTACGAGTTCCTTACTATAGTTATATTATATCCTGCACGAATTAAAAAAACAAGAAAGTTAACGCATATAAAAAACAGCTTAAGAGATTTCTCCTAAGCTGCTTTACATTAATTTTTGGAATTAAATATGTCTTTGTTTACAAGGCCTTCGTTGTGCGCCACGATGGTGGTACATACAGCATCACCTGTAACATTTATTGCAGTACGAGCCATATCCAGAATACGGTCGATACCCATAATAAGAGCAATACCTTCTGTTGGAAGACCTACAGAGGTCAGTACCATTGCAAGGGTAATCAAACCTACACCAGGAACACCAGCAGTACCTATTGATGCTAAGGTTGCAGTTAAGATTACGGTACCAAGCATTGCTGGGGTTAAAGTTATTCCATAGGCTTCAGCGATGAAAACTACGGCAACACCCTGCATGATAGCAGTACCATCCATGTTGATGGTAGCACCAAGAGGAATTGTAAAAGAAGAAATCTTAGAAGAAACTCCTAATTTATCCTTCAAGGTTTCAATGGACAATGGAATAGTCGCATTGGAAGTTGAAGTAGAAAATGCGAACTGCATAACTGGGAAAAATTTCTTAATAAAAAGAATTGGGTTTAATCTTGTAAAAGCAAAGAGTAATATCTGATATACACCAAATCCCTGTAAAACCAAAACAAAAAGAACACAACCCATGTATTTTAACATTGGGATGAACGCATCAAATCCGATGGTTGCAAAGGTTTTTGCAATCATACAAAATACACCGATTGGGGCAGCGTTCATAACAGTAACGGTCATTTCCATCATAACATCGTTAAATTCCGCAAAGAAATTGGATACGGTACGGGCTTTTTCACCAAGTTTTGCAAGCATGATTCCTACAAACACAGAAAATACAATGATTGGTAACATATCGCCATCTGCCATGGAGGAAATAATGTTTTTCGGAATAATGTTAAGCAGAGTATCTGCCAAACTTATATTTTCTGAAATAGTTACTTCTGTGCTTTCTACTGCAGCAATATTTAATCCTACGCCAGGTTTTACCCAAAGAGCAAATAGTAAGGCAAGGGAAATGGCAATGGCAGTGGTTGCAATATAGAATCCAAGGGTTTTTACCCCAACTTTGCCAAGTGTTTTCGTGTCGCCAATAGACATGGTTCCGCAGATGAGACTACACATAACCAGTGGAATAACCAACATCTGCATAAGGCGGATAAATCCGTTTCCTACCACATATAATACACCATTAATTAAAATGTCATCTTTTAATACACCGGATGGCAGGAAGAAGTTGATACAGAGACCAAAAATAGCACCTAAAAGAAGTGCAATAAAAATTTTGGTCGAAAGGCCAATTTTTTTCTTTTCTTTCATTTAGTTGTCTCCTGTTTCTATTAAATATTTTTTGCTGTTTTCCAATCAGCAGTTTTTTCAATTTTTGAAATTGACGGATAAACATTATCATAAATGAGATATGTGCACAACAGAAATAATAGGTAGTATGTGAAAAAAAACAATGGAATATTATGGAGAATTTTTGAGATACTAAATTGGTATGTGAAGAAAGGGCGTGGTTTGTATGTTGATTATAAATGGAAAGATTTTTACAATGGAAGCGGTTTCCGGAGAAATCAACCCAGAGGTAATTGAGAGGGGATACGTAAGAACAAAAGGGAAACTTATCCTAGAGATAGGTGCGATGTCAGAGTTACGACCAATAGGACAAAAGGAAGAGGTATTGGATGTAGAGGGGGCATGGGTACTTCCTGGCATTATCGAGTCACATTGCCATATTGGAATTTCGGAGGAAAAAATAGGAATTATTGGAGATGATTGTAATGAGGGGACAAATCCTGTTACGCCTGCACTTAGAGCCATTGATGCGATAAATCCAATGGATGCAGCCTTTCATGATGCCATAGAGGCAGGAATTACATCTGTTATGGTGGGACCAGGCAGTGCCAATGTGGTAGGTGGTCAATTCCTATTTATGAAGACCCATGGCAGATGTATTGATGATATGGTGGTAAAAAATCCCGCCGCTATGAAGGTTGCTTTTGGTGAAAATCCAAAGACCTGCTATGGTGACAAAGATGAGTATCCGGCTACAAGAATGGGAATTGCAGCGTTGCTCCGTAAGACGTTATTTGAAGCCTTGCAGTATAAAGAGGAAAAAGAAGAAGGTTCTTTGGAGAAAGAGAATTTTGAGTTGGAGCCATGGATACCCGTATTAAATAAAGAAATACCATTAAAAGCACATGCCCATCGGGCAGATGATATTCTAACTGCAATTCGAATTGCCAAGGAATTTCAACTACAAATGACCATTGACCATGGAACGGAGAGTCACTTGATTGCAAATCAAGTAAAAAAAGCAGGTTTTCCTGTAATCGTAGGACCTGACTTAACATCGCGTTCTAAATTAGAAGTAAAAAACATGAATTTCAAAACAAACAGAGTATTGTATGAAAATGAAATTCTGTTTTCTATTACTACAGATCATCCAGTAACTATGATTCAGTATTTACCCCTATGTGCCGGGCTGGCGGTAAAGAGAGGTCTGCCATTGGAAGAAGGATTAAAAGCAATTACAATTAATCCAGCACGTATTTGTGGAGTGGAGGAAAAGGTAGGAAGTTTAAAAGAGGGAAAAGATGCGGATATTGCAATTTTCTCAGGCAATCCAATGGAAGTGTTTACAAAAACCTTATACACAATTATCAATGGAGAAATCGTGTATAATTATTTAGAAAATCAAGAATAAAAGATATATTGTAGACTCGCAGGAAAGGATGCGAGTCTTTCCATTTTCATGCTCTAGTGGTATAATGAATAAAAGTTTACAAATTGGGGAGCAGGGGTATGAAAGCGACATCAAAGTGGGAAAAACGCAGAAAACGATTGTTTCATATTATTGAGGTGGGCAGTGATTTTGATAAACACAGTCGTTGGTATGATTATGAAAATGCAGCTGCTATTATTTTGAATTTGGCAGCAACCATTTTATATACATTTGAAGAGATTCGAGTACCATTTGGTACTATTTTGTATATCGTGGAACAGATTACATTGATTTTCTTTGTTCTGGATTATATTTTTCGCTTATGGACAGCAAAGTATCTATATGAAGGGTATCCTGAGTGGAAGGCTGTTTTAAAGTATATGACATCCGTAAGTGGTGTTATTGACTTACTTTCTTTCCTGCCAGAATATCTTCCATTTTTCCTTCCAGGAGGAACGGTAGCATTTCGAATGGTTCGAATCGTTCGTATATTTCGATTATTCCGAATCAATTACTATTTCGATTCCCTCAGTGTTATCGCGGCGGTCTTAAAAAGTCGAAAACAGCAATTGATGTCTTCCGTATTTATTATTTCTATGTTGATGATTGCATCCAGTCTCTGTATGTACAGTATTGAACACGAGGTACAGCCAGAAGTATTTGACAATGCCTTTTCTGGTATCTGGTGGGCTGCATCTTCGCTACTGACAGTCGGCTATGGAGATATTTATCCGATTACCACACTAGGTAAAATATTCGGTATTTTCATTACGTTTTTGGGTGTAGGTGTAGTTGCGATTCCGACTGGTATTATCAGTGCGGGATTCGTGGAGCAGTACACAGAAATGAAAAATGCGGTACGTGTGGGTACAGAAAAAGACATGCAGTTTATCAAAATCCCATTAAAAGAAAATGACGAATGGGTAGGGAAACGAGTTGGCGAATTAGGTCTTCCAGAACGTGTTATCATGGCCATGATTAAACGTGATGATAAAAGTATGATTCCTCGTGGAGACGTCATGCTTTTAGAAGGTGATATCATTATTTTTGGTGCGGAACCATACGGAGACGAGCATGATGAAATTCACTTAACAGAAATGGTTCTTCGTGAAGATAACCAGTGGGTAGGAAAACGAATTCGTGACTTAGATATTTCCCGCCATTCCATCATCATTTTGATTAAACGCAAAAATAAAGTTCGTATTCCAAATGGAAATATGGTACTACAGGAATGGGATCATGTATTCCTGTATACGGATAAGTATGTAGTGGATGGAACCGATATAGGGGTGTAATTACGATTTTGCTCAGAAAAGTTTTACAGAAAAAGTACGAAAGAGAATGCCCCTACGGGCATTCTCTTTCGTAGTATTCAGAAAACCCTTTTCTGAAGTAAATCGTACTTATAAGTTAAAGTATTTTTCAAATTCTGCAGGATGTGGAATCTTTGACATCTCTGCACATTCTTTACGTTTGAGAGCAATGAAGTTCTTGATGAGCTGTTCTGGGAATACACCGCCAGCGGTCAGGTATTCATGGTCTGCTTCTAATGCATCAAGGGCATCTTCCAAACGGGTTGGTAAAGAAGAAAGTTTTGCTTTTTCTTCTTCTGGTAAATGGTAGAGGTTCATATCGTATGGTCCCCAGCCATTTGCATGTGGATCAATTTTATTTTTTACGCCGTCGAGACCTGCCATAAGAAGTGCTGCATAGCAGAAGTATGGGTTACAGGTTGCGTCAGGGTTACGAATTTCGAAACGACGAAGTTCTGGTGTTTTTGCGTAAGCAGGAATACGGATAACGGCACTACGGTTTGAGGTAGCATATCCTACTGTAACAGGTGCTTCGAAACCAGGAACAAGTCTCTTGAAGGAGTTTGTACTTGGGTTTGTGATGGCACATAAAGAAGCAATGTGTTTCAAAAGTCCGCCCATGAAGTAATGAGCTGTTTCACTTAAGTGTGAGTAGCCAGCATCATCAGAGAAAACAGGCTGTCCATCTTTTAATAAAAGCATGTGTACGTGCATACCATTTCCTGCTTCGCCATAAACAGGTTTTGGCATAAAGGTTGCTACCTGTCCATATTGGGCAGCGGTGTT
>CAZDAP010000096.1:0-1235 GCA_964503585.1 uncultured Lachnobacterium sp.
TTATTCTCTTCTGTATCATTCCAATGTGTGCATGGGCACTTACACTTTGGGCAATGAAAGGCTATGAATTGTCTGGTCCACGTATGAAAGAAATTCAGGCAATCAATGCTGCTCGTAAAGATTTAGTTGCAAATGGTATGTCATTGGAAGAAGCTATGGCAAAAATTCAAACAGTAGAAGATATCAAATAATCATTTTTGAAAAGATTATAATTTCAGAGGGTTAAAATGTAGTCTCTAGCTTAGAGAAATCTAGGCTAGGGACTTTTTTTGTGCATCTTTTTGAGGTATAATGCAAATAGTATGGGTAATTTTACCATAATGAGAAATGAGGGCTATAAAATAAAATGGAATGGTTGATTTTTGTTATTGTAATATTTTTAGTACTTTTGCTTGTTCTAGGTTATATGGCACATTTTGCAGTACGACCAAGGGTACATACCTTGGAGCGTGAATTGGAGTATCTTAAAAATATAGATTTCATGCAGGGGGAGAGTTTAGAAATTACAAATGAGCATACAATCAACACCTATGATGGTGAGAAGATTTGGGTGGGGTTTGTTCCAGGAAATCCAGACAATAAACATTATGTAATCTTATCTCATGGATATACTAGTACTCGATATGGGATGTATAAATACGTAGTGCTCTGGAGAAAATTGGGATTCCATTGCGTTATCTATGATAATCGAGGACATGGTGTGAATAAACCTACTGTATGTAGTTTTGGTATAAAAGAATCTAGAGATTTGATGGCAGTAATTGAAGATACTTATAAGTGTTTTGGTAATGATATACATATTGGTTTACATGGTGAGTCCATGGGTGCAGGTCTTCAGTTGATGGCGTTGGCTTATAATCCCAAGGTTGATTTTATCGTAAATGACTGTGGATATAGTGAGATTCTTCCAGTATTTCGTTGGAAGGTGAAAAATGGTTTTCATCTTCCTGGATGGCTTGCAGATCTGGCGTCACCTTTGGGAAAATTGTTGTATGGTTATTGGTTTCAAGATGTAAGACCAATTGATTGCCTCAAAGAAAATGAGATACCAATTTGTTTTGTTCATGGAGATTCAGATAATTTTACTGCTCATTGGCATAGCGAAAAGATGTATGAAGCAAATAAGGGGTACAAAGAGTTACATCTTTTTGAAGGCGTAGACCATGCAGAATGTGTGATAAAAGATACAGAGCGATATATGCAGATGTTAAAGAACTTTATTCAGAAGGTTTATG
>CAZDAP010000096.1:1335-5498 GCA_964503585.1 uncultured Lachnobacterium sp.
AAAGATACAGAGCGATATATGCAGATGTTAAAGAACTTTATTCAGAAGGTTTATGGAGAGGGCGAAAACTATAATTTACAGATGTGATTCATAGAGCTGACCAGATGATGTATGAAAATAAACGTACATTTCATGAAAAATGAGAATAAAAAGGAGATAAAAGGGGCATAAAAATGGAAAAGAAAAACATAGCAGAGAAAATCGGGAGAAGAGAGTGGATATTAATCTGGGTAGTTGGTTTGGCAGGACAGCTATGCTGGAATGTAGAAAATCAGTGGTTTAATACCTTTATCTATGCAAAGATTGGTCCTTATGCATGGATTATCAGCTGGATGACAGCGATTTCTTCTATCGTAACAACCTTTAGTACCTTCTACTGGGGTACATTAAGTGATCGAAAAGGAAAGAGAAGACCATTTATATTTATTGGTTATCTGCTTTGGGGTATTTTTACCATCCTTTTTGGCGTATCTGAATTCTTGCCAAAGAATGAGATCGTTGCGGCAGCGGTTATGATTGTTGCTATGGATGCACTTATGAGTTTCTTTGGTAGTATGGGGAACGATGCAGCCTTTAGTAGTTGGACAACGGATATTTCCAATGATAAAAATCGTGGTCAGATAGGTGCCGCGCTTGCTGCACTTCCAATTATTGCGACTATCGTGGGTACGGTTGTTAGCGGTATTTTGATTAGTATTTTGGATTATTTTGCGTTCTTTATCATTATGGGTGTATCCGTTATGATAATTGGTACCATTGGATTCCTCTTTATGAAGGAAGGGGAAGGCTTGAAGCCGAACCGAGATGAAAAAGGCTTTTGGCATCAGATGTTCTCAGTTTTCAATTTTAAAACGGTAAAAGAGAACAAAGAATTATTCTGTGTATTTTTAATTAGTTGTGTATATTTTATCTGTTTTAATTTTTACTATGCCCACATCGGAAATTACTTTATCTATGTTTTAGGATATGATGAAGGTATGTCTGGTATTTTGCAGGGAGTAGGTCTTGGACTTGCTATATTGGCAACGATTCCTGCAACAAAAGCGATTAACAACGGAAAGCATATTCAGATGATTATTGCAAGTGTGGCTTTTTCGGTTATTGGATTATTTATCATTGGATTTGCAGGTGGAACTATTGCACTCTTACTTCCTGGTATTATTTTAGCTGGCATTGGTTATGTTTTGATAATGCAGACTACTACCGCTTGGACAAAGAATCTTTTCCCAGAAGGAAACTTTGGACAGTTTGAAGGTGTAAGAATTATTTTCAATGTAATGATTCCTATGGTTTTAGGACCATCTACTGCAAACATTATTATTCAGGCATTTGGAACACCGGTAGAGATCAATGGAAATGAGGGAATGGCACCTTCTGCAGCATTATTCTTTGCAGCGGGAATTATGAGTATCTTAACACTGATACCTACATATTTTGCTTCAAAGCAAAAAAATAAATAGTAATTTAGAGGTTGTAATGGTAGTAATTTGGTTTTTTTTGGTAGCAGTATTGTTGTTTGTGATTTTTTTATATATTTTATATGATGTAATATTTTCAGCAAATAAAAGGTATATGGGAGATGAGAATTCTCTTCCTCATGGAGAGCAGTATGAACCTTACCATGAGACCATCACTTCTTGTGTAAAACAGGTTATCGAGGTACCATTTGAAGAAGTCTTCGTGACCTCTTTTGATGGTTTAAAGTTAGCGGGACGATATTATCATTTAAAGGATGGTGCACCACTTATTATATTTTTTCATGGATATAGGTGTAGTAGTTTAAGAGATGGAAATGGAATCTTTCTCTATACAAGAAAACTGGGTTTTAATGTATTGCTTGTGGATCAGCGTGCCCATGGAAAAAGTGAAGGTAATACCATCACTTTTGGTGTAAAGGGACGTTATGATTGTAAAAGCTGGGTAGAGTATGCGATAGAACGTTTCGGTAAAGAACAAAAAATATATCTGAGTGGCTTGTCCATGGGTGGTGCTACTGTGCTAATGGCATCGGACATTGGGCTTCCAAAAAATGTAATTGGTATTTTAGCAGATTGCCCATATTCGTCACCAAAAGCAATTTTGTGTTCTGTCATAAAACAGATGGGATTTCCAGTAAAACTAACGTATCAGATGGCAAGACTGAGTGCGAAATGGATAGGAAAATTTGATGTGGAAGAGGCTTCTGCATTAGAAGCAATCAAAAATACGAAGATTCCGATTTTGATTTTGCATGGAGATTCCGATGATTTTGTTCCATGTAATATGAGTATTGATTGTCAGGCTGCAGGTAAAGATAATGTACGGTTGAAGTTAATCAAAGGGGCTGCTCATGGCATGAGTCATTGTGTGGATACGCCAAGTTATGAAGCAGCAGTATATGAGTTTTTTTTGGAAACAGGCGGTGTAATGGAATAAAATGTTAGGAATTTAACAATTCGGAAACAATGGAATGTTATGATGCAAAGACAAAATGAAAATGGGAGGAGTTATATGTTTCATATTTTAGTAGTAGAAGATGATAAAGATTTAAACCGTACAGTATGTTCTTTTCTAAATCAAAATGGATTCGAAGCAAAGGGAGCATTGGAGCCAGAAGAGGCTTATGACATGATGTATGAAACGGTATTTGATTTGATTATTTCAGATATTATGATGCCAGGTACTGATGGATTTGAATTCGCAGAAAATGTAAGGGATATTAATAAAGAGATCCCTATTATTTTCATGACTGCAAGGGATGATTTCGAATCAAAGAGAAAAGGTTTTCGTGTAGGAATTGATGACTATATGATTAAACCAATTGATTTAGAAGAATTATTGTTACGTGTAGAAGCGTTGCTTCGCAGAGCAAAAATTAACACCAATAAAAAACTGGAAATTGGTAAATTGGTATTGGATGCAGAGGAGCATAGTGCTTATTTAGACGGAGAAGAAATTAATTTAACTGTACGTGAATTTGATATTTTATATAAGTTATTGTCGTATCCAAAGAAAACCTTTACACGTACAAAACTTATGGAAGAATTCTGGGATGCAGAGTCTCTTTCAGGGCCTAGAACAGTGGATGTGTATATGACCAAGATTCGTGATAAGATGTCAGAATGTGAAGATTTTGAAATCGTAACAGTACATGGGTTAGGATATAAGGCAGTAATTAAATGATGAACGGTGTTCATGAGGTGCGACATGAGTAAAAAATGGTTAAGATGGTTAAGTAGATTTGCTATGGGAATTGCATTATTTAGCTTTATCGTAATTATCAACTTTGTGCTTTTCTTTAGTTACATAGAAAGTGGAAACTTAGAAGGGAAACATGCGAGACTGATTATTGCAGGAAATATCGTATTTTTGGCTGTTTTATTTACGATTGCAGATACTTGGTATCGAAAACTGACAGTTACAAAGCCTATTAATCGCATTCGAGAAGCTTTGGATAAGGTTATTGCTGGGGATTTTTCGGTAAGAATTGAATATTTAAAAGGAAAAGACAGTGGTAATGAATTTGATGAAGTGATTACATATTTGAATCACATGATAGAAGAGTTGTCTGGCGTAGAAACTCTTCGTACTGACTTTGTAGCAAATGTTTCCCATGAAATGAAGACGCCTATGGCAGTTATGCAAAATTATGGAACACTTTTACAAAGTCCAGAACTTTCCGATGAGCAGCGTATGGAATATGGGAAAGCGATTACGGAACAAACAAGACGTTTGTCAGCATTGGTTACCAATATTTTAAAATTAAACAAATTGGAGAATCAGCAGATTTATCCAAATACAGAACGTTACGATTTGAGTGAACAGCTTTGCGAATGTATGTTAGAATTTGAATCAGTCTGGGAATCTCGTGAAATAGAGATTGAAACAGATATAACCGACGAGGTATATGTAGATGCAGATAAAGAGTTGTTGAGTTTAGTATGGAATAATCTGCTTTCTAACGCTTTAAAATTTACAGAAGCAGGTGGTACAGTAACTTTAAATCTGTATGTGGATGATACATATGCTTATGTACAAGTAAAAGATACTGGTTGTGGTATGTCACCAGAAACCGGTCAAAATATTTTTAAGAAGTTTTACCAGGGAGATACTTCTCATGCAACAAAAGGAAATGGTTTGGGATTGGCACTGGTGAAACGTGTAATTGATATATGTAAAGGAGA
>CAZDAP010000097.1:0-5412 GCA_964503585.1 uncultured Lachnobacterium sp.
GAGTTAGATTTTGAAGTAAGTCATGGATATTCATGGAAACCAGAACCTTTGGTAGATGAAGCAATTTTTGAGGCAGAGGAATACTTGGGAATTAACAGAGCTTATTTGGAAAGAGAACAAGCAACAGCTCAAAAACTGGCAAAGAAAATAGAGAAAGATATCTTGCAGCAGATTCGGGATGGAAATTTCCGTATGTTCCTTCAGCCTAAGGTAGATATTGCTACTAGAAAGACAGTTGGGGCAGAGTCGTTAATTCGATTATATCATCCTGAAAAGGGCTTTATTTCTCCAGCATTATTCATTCCGCTCTTAGAACAGCAGAATGAAGTGCATTTAGTGGATTTGTTTATTCTAAAAAGAACATTCCAGTTTCAAAAGGCGGCGAAAGATGCAGGAAGAGAGCGAGTGCCAATTTCTGTAAACTTTTCAAAAAACACATTGATGTATCCAAAACTTATGGATTATATCAAAGAACAGTGTGATACCTATGGAATGCCAGAGGGGTTGATTTGTATTGAGATTACAGAAACCATTAGTAATATGGACCATATGGAAGTAAGAAATATTGCTAGGATACTTCATAATATGGGATTTTCGATTTCTATGGATGATTTTGGCACCCAGTATTCTAATATGACGGTGCTTACCCAGTTTGATTTTGATACAGTTAAAATTGACCGTTCTATGATTATGAATATTGTAACGGATGCAAAGAACAGAACATTGTTAAAGCATACTGTTGCCATGCTAAAGGAACTTGGTATGGAAATCATTATCGAAGGTGTAGAAACGGCAAATCAGGTAGAGGTTTTAGCGGAATTAGGATGTGAAATCGTGCAGGGATTTTTCTTTGGAAGACCAGAGCCAGAGGAGCAGTTCTACGAATTGTTTATGTAGTTTTTTGGAAAGAGAGGAAGTCATATGCAGGCTATTTTTGAATCAATTAATGGCATATTCTCCTTTATTGGACCATTGTCCGATTTTTTGTGGGATTTTCCTACGAATTTCGAGTGGTATGCCAATATACCAATATTAGGGAATTTTTCCTTTGCAATTATCTTGCTGGTTGGTTCTGGTATCTTTTTCAGTTTTAAATTAGGTTTTATACAGGTAACCCATTTTAAAAAGGGTATCAGTATTATGACGGAAAAAAGAAGTATCGATACAGGTATTTCGCCTTTAGCAGCCTTCTTATTAAGTTCTGCTATGCGCGTGGGACCAGGAAATATTCTAGGTGTTACAGGTGCTATTGCAGTTGGTGGTCCGGGAGCATTGTTCTGGATGTGGATTTCTGCTTTTTTTGGAATGGCGGTAGCCTATATGGAGGCAGTATTAGCCCAGATTTTTAAAGAGAAAAAGGGCGATGAGTTCGTAGGTGGTTTGCCATTTTATGGAAGAAAACTTCTAGGAAATAGAGTTTGGATAGGCGTGTTTTTATCGGTTTTATATATACTATACGCTTTATGTTGTTTGCCAGCACAGGGCTTTAACGTGGTATCTTCTATTGGAACGATGGCGGAGATTGTTACAGGAACCTCTATTCCAAGTGATTCTGTGTTTTATTACATAGTAGGTGCAATTATTATTGCAATAACCGCAGTGATTGCATTTGGAGGTATAAAGAAGGTTAGTAAATGGACAGACCGGATTGTGCCAGTTATGGCAGTGCTTTATATTGTTACAGTTCTAGTATTGATTTTACTTAATTTAGATCAGGTACCATATTTCTTTTCCGCAGTATTTGGTGGCGCGTTTAAGCCAGAGGCCTTCTTTGGCGGTGTGTTCGGTACTGTATTGGCACAAGGGGTAAAAAGAGGTCTTATGTCCAATGAAGCAGGTCAGGGTACTATTACCATGTCTGCAGCTTCAGCAGATGCGAAGCATCCTTGTGAGCAGGGAATTCTGGCATCAATTGGTGTGTTTTTAGATACCATAGTTATTTGTACATTGTCTGGATTTGTGGTAGTTCTGGCCCATTGCTGGACTGGCGAAAATGCAGATGCGTGGGCAGTTATGGATAAATTGCCTAAATTTAATGAATCGATTGCTACATTAACACCAGGTGATGCGTTTAATGCCATTGTGACACTGATTATCACAATCTGTTTCTGTTTGTTTGCGTATACCTGTCTATTGGGTATGATTAGTTTTTCTGAAATAGCTGCAAATCGTATCAAACAGAGCAAAGGATTTATTAATGGTGTCCGTGTGGTAGCAATTGCAGTTGCAACATTTGGTATTTTGTGTAATATTGCAGGGCTTGAACTTGGAAACTTGTGGGCGTTTTCAGATTTAGGAAATATTTTAATCGTATTTTTTAACGTACCGATTATTTATGTAGGTGCGAAATATGTATTTAAAGCAACGGCTCATTTCAAGAGAAATGATGGTACTCCTTTTACTTCTAAAGTAATTGATAGAGATGATTGTGAATATTGGGATGAAAAGGCTGCGAAAAATAAATAAAAGAAATTAGGTTTTATAATGACAAAGAAATTAACAGGTTATCATTTGAAATGGATTGCCTTAATCACCATGCTTGTGGATCATATTGGGGCAGTGCTGATTTGGCGTGTATATGTGGCATCTTATTCTATAACAGCCAGTATGCAGCTCAGTGATTTTGTCGGTGACAAAATTATAGTATGGGTGGCTGCTCATCAGGATTTGGTGTATACCGTATATGAATTTATGCGTTATATTGGGCGAATGGCATTTCCGATTTACTGCTTCCTTTTAGTGGAAGGTTTTTTGTACACAAGAAGTGTTATAAAATATGCATTGAGATTGTTGGTATTTGCTTTCATATCTGAAATTCCCTTCGATTTGGCATTGACGGGAACATGGTGGAACGAGAGTTACAGCAATGTATTTTTTACTCTGGTTATCGGTTTAGTGGCTGTTTGGGCAGTGTCATATATTGAACTTTTCTATGAGTTTTGGAAAGAAAAACAATGGGATTCCTTTTTGGGAATATTAATCGTAGTTATGGCAGGGGTTCTGGTAGTTGCCATTTGTGGTGGCTTTGCAGAATTGATTTTAAAAACAGACTATGGTTTTGCTGGAGTATTGGCGATTGTTGTTATGTATCTCTTTCGAAAAACAAAAGAGATTGGTTTTGCAACAGCGATTTTGGTGCTATCCGCATTTAGCAGTAGTACGGAGATTCTAGCATTACTCATGTTATTTCCATTGATGAAGTATGATGGTACTAGAGGAAAAAATATAAAATACGTGTTTTATGCCTTTTATCCAGTGCATTTATTGATTTTAGCACTGATATGCATGGCGTTTGGAGTATAAGGAATTAGGAAGGCAAAAGAGATGGCGTTTGTACATTTGCATACCCATACGGAGTATAGTCTCTTAGATGGGTCAAATAAAATAAAGAATTATGTGAATAGAGTAAAAGAACTGGGTATGAATGCCGCAGCCATTACGGATCATGGTGTTATGTATGGGGTGATTGATTTTTATCTGGCAGCAAGAGATGCTGGCATCAATCCAATCATCGGCTGTGAGGTGTATGTGGCGCCAAACTCCAGATTTGATCGTGAACTTAGCCATGGAGATGACAAGTATTATCATCTGGTATTATTAGCTGAAAATAATAAGGGGTATGAAAACCTGATGAAGATTGTTTCCGTTGGTTTTACCGATGGTTATTATTATAGACCTCGTGTGGATTTTGAAACCTTAGAAAAATATCACGAAGGTCTAATTGCGTTATCTGCTTGTCTGGCAGGAGAAATACCACGTTATTTGGTGCGTGGTTTTTACGAAGAGGCAAAAAAGGTTGCGTTGAAATATAGAGATTGTTTTGGCCCTGAGAATTTCTTTTTGGAAATGCAGGATCATGGTATTGCAGATCAAAAACGTGTGAATAACGATTTGCTTCGTATGAGTCAGGAGACAGGTATTGGTTTGGTATGTACCAATGATATTCATTACACCTATGAAGATGATGTAGAGTCTCATGATGTGCTCTTGTGTATTCAGACTGGAAAAAAAGTAACTGATGAAGACCGTATGCGTTACGATGGTGGTCAGTATTATGTAAAGAGCGAAGAAGAAATGGCTCGAGTATTTCCATATGCGAAGGAAGCGTTGGAAAATACACAAAAAATTGCAGATCGTTGTCATGTTGAGATTGAGTTTGGTAATTATAAGATTCCAAAATATGAGGTACCAGAAGGGTTTACCACAGCAAAGGAATTTTTATATCATTTATGTGACAAAGGTTTTGAAGAAAAATATGTAAATAATCCAGACTACAATGCAGAGGATTTGAAGCAGATTCATGCAGATATGGAATATGAATTGGGTATCATCGAATCCATGGGATTTATTGAATATATTCTGATCGTATGGGATTATATCAACTGGGCTCGTACTCATGATTGCTGGGTAGGACCTGGTCGTGGTTCTGCCGCGGGTAGCCGTGTATGTTATTGTACAGGCATTACCAACGTAGACCCTGTAAAATATAATTTGCTGTTTGAACGTTTCTTAAATCCAGAACGTGTATCCATGCCGGATATTGACGTGGATTTCGAAGACGTGGAACGTTATCGTGTTATTGAGTATGTAAATGAGAAATATGGAAAAGATAATGTTACCCAAATTGTTACCTTTGGTACCATGAAGGCTCGTGCTGTTATCAAGGCTGTTGGTAAAGCATTGGACTTTCCATATGCAGAAATGGATAAATTAGCAAAGATGGTGCCTATGGATTTGGGAATTACCATTGATAAAGCCATTCAAATGAATCCTGAACTACGTTCAGTTTATGAAGGTGACCGTGCGATGCACGAATTACTGGAGATGGCAAAGAAATTAGAGGGACTTCCAAACCATACGGGGATTCATGCAGCAGGCGTGGTAATTTACCCTGGCACTGCCAGTGATTATGTGCCTTTGGGAAGAGGCGGGGATGGTTCGCCTACTGCCGAGTACAATATGGTACAGTTAGAGCAGCTGGGCTTGCTTAAAATGGACTTTTTAGGCCTTAGAAATCTTTCGGTTTTAAAAGAAACTGTAAAAAATGTGAAAGATTCCAAAGGTATTGAGATTGATGTAGACAAAATTGATTTAAATGATAAAGAAACCTTAGATTATATAGGAACTGGTAGGACAGAAGGTGTGTTCCAGTTAGAATCTGGTGGTATGCAGAACTTCATGCGAGAATTAAAGCCACAGAGTTTCGAAGATATCGTTGCGGGTATCTCCCTTTATCGTCCAGGACCTATGGATTTCATTCCAGATTATATTCGTGGAAAAAATAATCAGGATTCAATTTCTTATGTAACGCCAGAATTAGAGAGCATTCTCGAACCTACCTATGGATGTATCGTATATCAGGAACAGGTAATGCAGATTGTTCAGAAACTGGCTGGATATACCATGGGACAG
>CAZDAP010000098.1:0-2489 GCA_964503585.1 uncultured Lachnobacterium sp.
ACGATGAATCGAACTCTCCGTAGAAAATCCTTCTGGATATCTCTTCTTAAGTTTCTCAATGTTTAATGTCAGCACTTCTTCTAATTCTACATCAAGAACTGTTGCAATCTCAGCTATGTACCAGGCAACATCTCCCAGTTCTTTTATAATCTTATCGCGATCCAATTCATGTCCCTGCGCCAAATGTTTTTTCACAATATCAATGACTTCTCCCGATTCTCCGCACAAACCCATTACGCCATTTATCAAAACATCCTTTTTATCCAAATCGGGATTTAATGTTGTCATTGCTAATTTTTGATATTCGTTAATTGTCATCTTTTGTTCCTCTTTCTTATTATCTATTCAGCCACCAAATACCGAGATTTAAATATGCTGCAAAAGTCAACCACAAAATATATGGGATATTAAGGTATGCTGCGGGTTTTGAAATTTCATAAAAATTTCGAATCATAAAAAATACCAATATCCACAATAGCATCAACCACAAAAACGAGAAGAAATACCAACCAAAATTAAAGAAAAATGTTGGCCACAAAAAATTTACAACAAGTTGATATCCATAAATTTGCATCGCCTTTATCTTCTCATCGTTTTCTACATCCGAAGTAAGAACTAAATATGAAGAAATCCCCATTAACACATATAATATAGTCCACGCAATTGGGAACAACCATCCCGGCGGTGCTAGTGGTGGTTTTACTACTGTAGAAAATATCTCCATACTATTCTGTGTAAGCAATGCTGCACCCCCTCCTACTATGAGTGGAATCGCAATACAGACAAAAAGCAATCGTTTGTTAAGTTTCATAAAAAACACCTTTTTTATTAACCTATGAAACTTAATCACAAAGTATGTAATTATTTCTTCATCTCCATGTATGGTAAAACTGCGAATCCATTTTTCTCATACACATGGATTGCACGTTCGTTTTCCTCTTCTACTTCTAATCGAAAAATGCAGTCTACATAGTTTTCTTGCAAATAATCAAAAAATTTACTTCCGATACCTGAGCCTCTATACTCAGGTTTCATATATAAATCTTCAATCCAAATACATGGCTTACCAAATTCTGTAGAAAAACTCTTGGCAATCATTCCATAGCCTTGTATTTCACTTTCATCTTCAAAAATAAATCCTTCCAAATAAGGACTGTCATTTACACAATTCTCTATATCATTTTCAAAAATTTCATCTGAACCATTACTAAGCACTGCTGGAGAAGTATAAAACACGCGCATCATATCCATTACGTAGTCTTTGTCTTCCCTTTTCATACGTCTTATTATTGTACTCATGTTTCTGTCCTCCTAGAAATCAACCCATCAATTTATATAAAAGCCCCTCTTCTTTTTGCTCTGGTACAGCATGAAAAATATCAATCTTCTCCCGATCTGCACTTCTGTCTGAAAACGCTGGATATAAAAATCCAAACACAGGTGTATCTGGTTCATATTCCGCTTTCATTGGGCTAATGGTGCAAATAATAAAATCATAGACCTCTTCCGATTCCCACTGAGTCTCCTTGTCTTTTCCTTTCAGTGGAATATCATAAACACCATGAAACACATAAATTGCAAATTCGTGATCTACCACATAGCCATCCGTTATCTGCTCATATAAAATATCCATCAAAGCATCATTTTTCAGACCACACTGCTGAATCGCCTGAATCAACTGATACATACTATCTTTCCCTTTATTTGTAATTGGAAAAGTATATTCTTTCAATTGTACATTTGTTTTTGAAAAAGGAATCGCTTTCGCAATTTCGAGATTCCTTTTCTTTTCCGAAGGTGATAATTTTCCAAAATGAATATTAAAACTATCCTCTAGTTCACCCATATCATCTATGTATGCGCCTGCAATTCTATCAAAGCAGGTACGCTCTGGATTCATACGTCTAGTAAGCTCCAGCATGTCTTCTCGATTAATCATATTTTCTCCACACTATTTCATTTTTTAACAAATAATTTCATTCCCCACTCATCGACACCGTTCTCAACAAATCCTAATTCTTTCCAAAAACGAATCGCATCTGCTTTCTCACTATTCAATTCATAGTATTGCGCACCGTCTGTCTTTGTATATTTTTCAAGAGCAGAAAAACATTCATGCCCTGTTCCATTTCCTCTATACTCTGGAAATACCCAATAGTCCAAGATAAAACATTTTCCGTCTTCACTTTGATATGTATTATATTGTGCCGCACCAATTTTCACATTGTCTTTCACGAAATATATCATGTGATGCTTGTCTATATCTCGTTTCATATGCGCGAGGATGATATCCCTATACTCATTTCCAGAAAAATATTCGATATCTTCTTCATCCGAAATGATTCCATCATCCACTAAATATTTGATATGAATTTTCCAAAACTCATCGATATTATCTATCGGAATTTCCTGAATGTTTATCATTATGTTTACACTCCAAATCGATATTTTTTCCCATAAATAGCCAACTACCGTTCCTACCCAATACC
>CAZDAP010000098.1:2589-5410 GCA_964503585.1 uncultured Lachnobacterium sp.
CTTTATCTTTCCCTTTGTAGTGAGCCTAACTCCCACACCTTTATATCTCGATGTGGATTTGTTTTCGCTATTCCGATTCGAACTACGCGACCTTCCATTGGTGTGAAATCATTCTGCAACACTTGGAACGCTTGTACTATTTGTTCTTTTGACAATTGTTTTGCTATGGTACAATGTGGCAACCAACTAAATGGCTGATAATATGGACTACAAATAGTTTCTTCGATTTCGCTCAATTCCTGTGCTAACATCATGGATAGATTGTGCAAATATTCATTTAACACGGGTTGAACATAAATCACCTGTGAAGAAAAACTTCCAACAGATACCCACTTGATATCTCCCATTTCACACGTTTTAACTAACTCTTCTACACGTGTGATCAGCAAATCCTGATGCTTTGTTTCCACTGCCGCCACTGTAATATGTGGTGGCACCTTGTTATCTAACATAAAAGCATTTCCTGTGGCTTTGGCAACGTTCTGGATAAGACCTTGTAGTTTTCTTTCTGTTTCTTCATCAAAATAAATAGATATTAAATACATCTTAGTCTCCAACCACAACACTTTCCAATTCTTCCTCTAATTCAATGCGCCGTTTCATTCGTTCATCACGCATATCTTTTAATGTGTTAATTGTTCCTGTAATTTGATTTCTTGTATCTTCAGCCTGTACCTGTGAATTCTCAATTTTCATCTTGATATCCCAATCCGTAAAAATATTATCAAAGAACCAATCTGCAAATTCAGAAAACTCATCCATTTCTATCTGGATATCACCATCAATATTTACATCTGCTAATTCTGTTTTAAAATGGCGAAGCTCTTGTCGTAAATCTTGAATCAAATCTCGAGCATTATGAATATGCTCCTGTTTCTGCACATCGATAAGAAAACTATCCATAAACGTGTCCCAATCTGCAAGATTATGTGCCTCTTCCAATTCTTTCACAATCTCATCCACCAAATCAAAAGCCCTATATCCTACGTCTAACGCTTCTTCTAATTCTATAATTTCGTGTGCAAGATTCGCCATATCTTTTTCCAGTAGTATTACTTCATTTGCACGTTGCGATACTTCCTGCTTAATAGATGTTTTTTTCTGTTCCAGCAAATGCTCGTATTCTTTTTCACAATCTGTAAATTTTGCTAACTCATCCTGACAATATCCCAAATCTGTCATAATCGCTTCCAAATCACGTTTTGCAGCATCGTATTTCATCGCTGCCACATAGGCTTCCTGACGCTCCTGTGAAAGTTTTTCCTCTTTTGTACCAGCCAGTGTAAAGAATAATGCCTTAATGGATTTTCCTTCCAATTTATCTACGTCTAACTGTTCTTTTTCTTTTATACATTTCAACTCTGCTGCCTTTTTTGCAACTTCATCCTTCTGTTTCAAAAGCTCTGTTCTCATTGCTTCCAAACGTTTTTTCTGTAATTTTTTACTATATAATTCTTTTAATCTTTCATCAAAGTATGTCATATGAGAGCCTCCCTTATTTTCCATTTCTAAAACTCCTTATAGATAAACTCTATCACATAGTTCGCTCCCATTCTAGGGGCTTTTTTATGTAGATGCTCTAATTCTGCCTTTCCACATTTGGGACAAATTGTGGTTTGTGAAGTCCACAATCGTTTTAAAAATTTCACCTCTACTAATTTAAGCATTTGCACCTGGTAATTTCCTCAATTTTCCACTCTTTCGCTGGCAAAACAACCGCCTTTTCTCCAAGGACTTCATTTATCACTCGTAGCTCTAACGACTGTCTATGTTTAAAATGCGCAACCATATCATCAAAACCTTTGTATTCATGCTTTTTTCCGTAAGGAGAATTCACCAAATACTGAAGCATTAATGGATACCACATTTCATTTCCTTGATTATCACTGCGTTCTTTTTTTACCGCTTGCAAAATCTCTTCTACGTTTTCACTATACAAATATAACAAACTAAAATTTTCTCTATCTATCACAGCAAACAATTCACGATAAAACTCTATGATTTCCTCATCACCTAACTCATGAAACAAGATCAAATCTTCCATGATATTCTGGAAAAAAGCACACTCAAATAAATGCCCTGTGTCTCTAAACTGTTCAAATCTAGAAAAAACGATTTCTTTCCATTCCGCAAAGGCACATCTTCCATTATAAATTTCATACTGCTCCAAATCCTTATGGAATCCCAAAATATCCGTGAGAATTTTTGTGTATGCCACAACAAAATGCCCATTTTCTTCCACTGTATTTTTCACAATGTCTTCACGAATTTCTGCATATCGTTCCAATGTCGCTTCATATTCTTCTTTGGACATCCAGGTACACCAAGCCAAATCGATTGGAGAATAATCTCCTTCTCTGCAAATATGAAACTCTGGAAATTCTTTGTAAATTCTATTTGCCAAGGTAGTTTTCCCCATACCTTGAATGCCTTCTATAAATACATTTTTCATTGAAATCCTCCAATTTCTAATGATTCTATTTAGTTGTTGTGCCATAAATATAAGTAGACTATTGTATCATTTTGTGATACAATCAATATTAAGCAATCGTGTACAAGGTGGTAGCCTCCCGCACTAGAGATAGAGGGGAGGTGGTGTGGATGGAACTGTTTACATTCCAAGATTTACTCTTATTTGCAACTTTTCTCATTGCACTGCTTACCTACATAGATAGGAAGAATAAGCATAAATAAAAATGCCTACCTTTGTACGTAGCCAGTTAAAGGTAGGCATTTAATAACTACTTGAGGCTAACCACCTTGTGTGGCGGTTGCTTCTTTGTAAACGTATTGTAACACAATCCTACCTTTTATTCAATCT
>CAZDAP010000099.1:0-5389 GCA_964503585.1 uncultured Lachnobacterium sp.
TCCACAAACCCAGTATTTATGGGCTTTTGAAAGGATTTGAGAACTTATGAAAGAAAAGATAAAAGTGCTCATGGTTTGCCACGGCAACATACTCTTAATCTCCATGGCATTCCATTGTCATCATAAATAACAACAATAGCCTAAGAAGTATAATGTTTCATACGTTATACTTCTTTTTTCTTCCCACCACCCTCCCAAAATCTAGCAATCCTCCCAGCATTATGATATATTAAAACTAAGTCTTGTCAAAAATTTTTAAGAACAGGAGGAGTATATCATGGGGGAAATCGATTTAAAGAAACTAGATGTTTCTATTGAATATATAAAACGTATGGCAGAGGGGAAGAATCCGATAAATAATGAACCATTAGATGAGGATTCTGTGTTAAATAATCCAAATGTTGTTCGATGCTTTTTCTTTATAGAAGATGTTTTGAAACAGGTAAAAGATGCAGATGGAAAAGTGAAAGGAAAGAAGAGAAGAAAGTCATTTCCTATAGAGCATTTAAAAGAATATTCATATCGAAACGATTTATCTATCAGCAATTTTGTTGCTCAAATAAACGAAGGATTAGATGGGGAAAAGCATAAAAAACTAAGTCCGTTTAAAATTACTAGTTGGTTAAAAGCGATGGGATATATTGACGAATACGTGAACCCAGAGTGGAACCAGAAACATTCGATTACCACGGAAAAAGGTCGTGCAATAGGGATATATTCAGAAGAAAGAGAAAGTTCTCAAGGAAAAAGATATGTAGTACTAATTTATAATCGTAATGCACAACAGTTTATTATAGACAACATGGAAAATATTTTAGATGGACTAGTTAGTTAACAATTTGTAAGGATTCATATGAACAAAATCTACCAAGACATTTTCAAGGCCATTCATGAAGGTAAATGGATAAAAATAGAATATCGTAACAAGGATGAAGAAATCACCAAATTTTGGATTGGGATTCGCGATTTAGATATGAAAAATCGCAAGCTGATCGTAGATGGACTTCATCTGGGAAAGTATACCTTGGGAGAGGATTATTGTTTATCTATTGATTCGATTCTTTCTTCACAGGTGGTAGAGGGGTCATACTGTCCAATTAATGAGAAATTGTTAGAAGATATTTATCTGAATCCTCATAAGTATAAAACTATTTTTGATAACACAGCCAACTTGAAGATATTAAACTATTTGGAAATGTGTAATCGTATGGATACCACTCCATATTACTCTGACTTTTCATTGATTAAGAAACTCGATAGAGACAGTTTCACAGGTGAGTTTTATCAGCTGACAGATGCACAGTTTCAGGAAGTGGTGAAGCATTTCCATTATAAGATGGATGACGCTGCGAACAGTGAAGGGAAACTGAAAATCCAGCAGCTTGCCATGAATGTTCTGAGTATTCATACCCAGAAAGGGCTGTATGTTTTAGCCTATAGAAAATTGCAGTTGGATGTAAAGAGAAAAGTATTGCGTCCAGATGAAGAGATTCATATTTGTACGGAATACATTATGGGTGAAAGCAAAGAAAGTATTCGCAAATATTTAGATGCCGAAGATTATGAACTGCTTAGTGATTTTGAAAAGAATCAGGAAAAGATAAAGGATTGTGTGACCAAGCATTGTAAACAGGTAATGGGCGTAGATGATATGCCATATATGATTGGGCTTGGTATGGATATTGCTCTTGATTTACATAAAGAATATCAGGCGATTATCAAGATGTATCAAGAGGATAATGTGACGATTCCGATTAAGGCATTTTTCGGTGATTTGTTAACGCGTCCCCGTAGAAGTAAAGATTATCCGATTACCTTGATAAATGAGAATATCAATCTTGACCAGTTGTTGGCGATTCATAATGGTATGAAATATCCACTGGCGTATATTCAGGGACCTCCTGGAACAGGAAAAACGAATACCATTATCAATACCATCGTAACTGCATATTTTAATGAGCGAACTGTTCTTTTTACCTCTTATAATAATCATCCGATTAATGGTGTGTTTGAAAAGTTGTCCAATATGAAGTATAAGGAGAAGAAGATTCCATTCCCTGTTCTTCGTTTGGGTAATGTGGAAAAGGTAAAAGAAGCGATTTTATATATTCAGGATATGTATCGACGCGCAAAGGATATTAAGGTTTATGAGGATACCTTGGATCGTCGAAAAGATGACAGGGCGTTACGTGCGAAACAGTTGTCCAACCTGTTGAAAAAATATGAGGAAGTTCTGGAATTAAAAGATAGAAAAGATGCCATCAGGCAAGTCATGGATTATCAGAGAAGAAATGAAGTTTCCATGCAGATGCTTCCTTTCCAAACGGATTTACAGGGACGTCAGCTTAGTCAGGTAGAACAGAGAATTTCTCAGGCGGGAGAAGTTACAGAAAAGGAAGCCATCGCCTTGGTGGATTCAGATTACGAACAGCTGAGACAGTATTTGTATTTTACTTCTGCTCGTTACATCAAGCGATTAGGCGACAAACAAAATAAAGAATTATACAATATCATTTTTTATGAGAATGAAGAGACAAGGGTTGATAGTTTTACAAAATATCTTAGTAAGACAGAGAACGTAAAGAAACTGCAAAAAATATTTCCGATTATTATTACCACTTGTATTTCTGCCCACAAATTGGGTGAGCCTACACCTACCTTTGATATGGTGGTTATGGATGAGGCCAGTCAGTGTAATACAGCAGTGTCTTTGGTTCCGATTATCCGTGGTAACAATCTGATGCTGGTAGGTGATCCACAGCAGTTGAACCCAGTTATCTTATTGGATGAAGTGGTGAACCAGAAACTTCGTGAAAAATACAATGTTGCAGCAGAGTATGACTATTGCAAGAATTCGGTTTACAAGACTTTCTTGGCTTGTGACTCTGTCAGTGATGAAGTATTGTTACACAATCATTATCGTTGCAACGAAAAGATTATTGGTTTTAACAATAAAAAGTATTACAACTCTAAGCTCAAGGTATGTTCTTGTAGTGCAGAGGAAAATCCTTTGCTTTACATCGACGTGAAAAATAATTATGTTAATGATAAGAATACCGCACCAGCGGAAGTTGAGGCAATTCTTGAGTATGCCATTACCAATAAGGAAAAGAAGATTGGCGTTATCACACCTTTTGTAAATCAAAGAAAATTAATAGAAGCAGGTATTCAGCAAAACGATTTGAAAAACGTCGTATGTGGTACAGTTCACGCATTTCAGGGCGACGAAAAAGATGTTGTTTTATTCTCCACAGCCCTTACCGATGAAACACAAAGCGGCACATACGAATGGCTGAAAAACAATAAAGAGCTTATTAATGTAGCTACATCGAGAGCTCGAGATAAGTTGATTGTTTTGGCGGATTATGAAAATTTGACCCGCTTGAATCAGAAAGACAAAGATGATGATTTATTTGAATTGGTTGACTATGTACGAAAGAATGGAGAGTCTCATGTTACTCAGAAAAAATCCAATTCTCGTGCATTAGGTGTCAAGCCATTTAGTACAGCCACTGAGGAAGCGTTCTTAGAAAACCTAACTCATGCACTGGAAAACATTTGGTTATCTCAAAGCAAATATACCATCAAAAAAGAAGTAGCTATCGCACAGGTTTTTCAGGACAACATTAGTTACAACGATTTGTTCTATTCAGGGCGTTTTGACTTTGTTGTTTACGAGAAAATTGGAAAACAGGAGATTCCAGTTTTAGCCATTGAGCTAGATGGAAAAGAACATTTTTCGGATGAAGTGGTGAAGAATCGTGATAAGAAGAAAAATGAGATTTGCAAAGCGCATAATCTCCAATTGATTCGCGTGGAGAATTCCTATGCGAGACGATATAATCATATTAAAGAGATTTTGATGGACTATTTCTCCATCCGCCACTAAACAAAACTGAAAGGTGTATCATGAACTTATACAAAAAGGCATTGCTAGTTAATAGAAACTAGCAGTGCCTGTTTTAAACTACAAGTTCAATGCAAAATAGTAAATCCGCTGTTAAAATTATTATAATAGAGGTTGTATCGGAGCATTCATTAGTACGAATATAAGAGGAGAACACAGATGATATATGTAACTGGCGATTGTCATGCGGATTTTAGAAAATTTAATATAGAAGCTTTTCCAGAACAGAAAGAAATGACAAAACAGGATTATGTTATTGTCTGTGGTGATTTCGGTGGAGTCTGGATGCGTTATGAGGAAAGCAAAGAGGAAAAGTGGTGGATGGATTGGTTAGAGTCTAAGCCATATACGACACTTTTTGTGGATGGGAATCATGAGAATTTTGACCGTTTATATACATATCCAGTAGAAGAGTGGAATGGTGGAAAGGTGCATAAGATTCGTCCATCGGTGATTCATTTGATGCGAGGGCAGGTATTTGAATTGGAAGGAAAGAAAATTTTTACTTTTGGTGGTGCCAAAAGTCACGACATAGATGGTGGTATTTTAGAATTAGAGGATCCAGAGTTTAGAGAAAAGAGAAGACGTTTAGAGGAGGACTGGATTCCTTATCGTATTAATCACTTAAGCTGGTGGAAAGAAGAACTTCCATCAGAGGAAGAGATGACAAAACAGGATTATGTTATTGTCTGTGGTGATTTCGGTGGAGTCTGGATGCGTTATGAGGAAAGCAAAGAGGAAAAGTGGTGGATGGATTGGTTAGAGTCTAAGCCATATACGACACTTTTTGTGGATGGGAATCATGAGAATTTTGACCGTTTATATACATATCCAGTAGAAGAGTGGAATGGTGGAAAGGTGCATAAGATTCGTCCATCGGTGATTCATTTGATGCGAGGGCAGGTATTTGAATTGGAAGGAAAGAAAATTTTTACTTTTGGTGGTGCCAAAAGTCACGACATAGATGGTGGTATTTTAGAATTAGAGGATCCAGAGTTTAGAGAAAAGAGAAGACGTTTAGAGGAGGACTGGATTCCTTATCGTATTAATCACTTAAGCTGGTGGAAAGAAGAACTTCCATCAGAGGAAGAGATGGAGGAAGGCAGAAGAAATCTTTCAATCCATGATTATAAAGTGGATTTTATAGTTTCACATTGCTGTTCTACAAGTACCCAGGGAATGTTGGGAAGTGGATTACGAAAGAAAGATTATTTGAATGATTATTTTGAGGAGATAAAAAACCAAACAGATTTCAAAAAATGGTTCTTCGGACATTATCACGATAATCGCAATGTGACACCAGAGGAAATATTGATTTATGAGCAGATAATACGGATTTCCTAGTGACGTGGAACTAATAAGGGAGGAAAACGATAATGGCAATCCTAGGAGCAGTACTTGGTGAAAATCTCATAGGATTTACTGATTTTTTGATTAGAAAATTTCGAACCTATTTTATCTTTACAAAGTTTTTGAATGAGT
>CAZDAP010000100.1:0-5354 GCA_964503585.1 uncultured Lachnobacterium sp.
AATTCTTCTCCATCATTTACCCCCTTACAAAGTACAATCTGTCCATTCATCTGAATCCCAGCTTCATAGAGTCTGTCAATCTTCTTTAATGCATCTCCAGCAAAACGATTGTGGAGCATCATGCAGCGAAGTTCTGGATTGGTAGTCTGAACAGAAATATTAATTGGAGCCAAATGATATTGAATAATTCGATCCAAATCTTTATCTTTCATATTGGTAAGAGTGACATAGTTCCCTTGCAAGAAAGATAGTCTACTGTCATCATCTTTAAAATACAAGGTCTCTCGCATACCTGGAGGCATCTGATCAATAAAGCAAAAAATACAATTATTTGTGCATGATTTATAATCATCCATCAAACCATTTTCAAACTCAATACCAATATCCTCATTATATTCTTTCTCTATTTCCAATTCCCATTCTTCTCCATCTGCTTTTCGAATGAGAATTTCCAGATATTCATCATTTACCATATAATGATAATCAAAGACATCTTCGATTTCATTTCCATTGATAGAAACTAACACATCGCCTGCTTCTATCTCCATTTCCTCGGCTATGCTGCCTGGAGTTATTTTGTGTATTACATGTTCTTTACTCATGATTCACCTACTTAAAAAATACTTACTATTTCTAATATACAATATGATAATGACATTGACTATAGTTCGGTCAACCGATATAATAATTACATGGAGGTTTATATTATGTATATCAATGATTTATTAAAAGAAAAGAATATGTCAAAATATCGCCTAGCAAAAGAAAGTGGCATTCCACAAACTACAATTATGGATATTTGTAGTGGTAAAGCACATATTGAAAAATGCTCTGCAGAAACTATTTATAAAATCGCAAAAGTATTGGGAGTATCTATGGAAAATTTAATTGAAGAAAAAATGAATCCCTCTTTTGAAGAACCAAAACGTATATCCTTTGAGTTATTTAAGAGTAATGTCTGTCACTATGTCAAAGATAAAGGCGATATCGATTTCATTATTGAAACCCTATCATCGAATGATATTCGTACCTTATATGACAGACAGTGGTATGCGGAATCCTTTTATTTACTTGCCATGGTAGACTATTTATCCAAAGAACATGATGTACCTCTTTGTACCAATTATAATGATATTCGTACCCAGCGACTTAAGGAACCTATTTATCCTGCTGGTATTCTGCTCTCTGATAATGCCATGAAAACTGAAAAATACCGCAAGGAAGCCTTAGAAAAAGCGATACCCGAATTTTTAAATTATAATATTATCGAAAGTGAAATACGAAATGTCTATTAATACTTTTTTCACCAAAGAAAACCTAGACCAATGTCTTAGTAAACTGGCTAAAGAATATCGAAAACAAAATGGAACTCAGATACGTGCAGAAATCATTTTAATCGGTGGCGCTGCTATTTTAACTAATTATGGATTCCGTGACATGACCTATGATATTGATACAATTATTCGAGCATCATCCGCCATAAAAGAAGCCATTAATACTGTCGGAAACGAACTTGGACTCCCAAATGGATGGATGAACTCTGATTTTATTAAAACAAGTTCCTATTCACCTAAATTGGTACAATACTCCAAATATTACAAACGCTTTGGTTATGTTTTAGACGTACGAACCATAACGGGCGAATACCTGATTGCCATGAAACTTATGTCAGGTCGAAAATACAAAAATGATTTATCTGACATTGTAGGAATTCTATACGAAGAGGCAGAAAATGGTAATCCAATAAACTTAGAACAAATTCAAACAGCCGTCATCAATCTCTATGGAAGTTGGGATTCTCTCCCTCAGGATTCTATTGATTTCATCTCTGAAATCATAAATAACATCAACTTAAAAATGTTGTATGAAACATATTGTGCAACTGAAATCTCAACAAAGGATTCTTTAATTCTTTTTGAGAACAACTATCCCAATGTGGTAAATACAGATAATGTCAATGATATTATAAAACAATTACAAACACGAAAAAACAGTTAAAAAAGACACTTATCATATGTTTTTATATGATAAGTGTCCTACTCTTTTATTTCTCTATGATTCTAATCATTCTATTCCTTCACCCCAGTATATATCATCTGCAGATTCGATATAACCGAATTCTATCAGTTTGTTTACAATATTTTCACAATCAGGACCAAAGTAAACAAATGCACTATAACTTCTTTCATATTCTACCATTTCATAATAACAAGCAGAATCATAATAATAACCAGAATCATAATAATCCGACAAATACTCCTCAGAATCATAATAATTCGAATAGTACTCAATTGCCATACAAGCCTCTGTGTAAGGTCCAGCATCCCCATATTTTTCTTCGTGGAAACGCTGACTAGATACATTGTATTTCATCAATGTACCCGCTTTCACATCTGCAACAATTGCTTGATATATTTCTTTTGCCTGTTCCGCTGTGAAATCCATGGTATCGTAATCATAATATATACCACCGTCACTATCCACATGAACATTCTCCATAAACGGTGCATCAACCCAGCCGCCATAGAACACTTCTAACTCTTCATAATCTTCTCCAAAAAGATAGGTTAAATACTGTTCCTCATCACCTTCCAGTTCTGCTATTTTTTCTAAAATAGCATCAATTTCCTCATAGCTTGTTGGAAGTTGATAACTACGTCTGATATACTCGCCATTTTTCATCTCATACCTAATATCTACATATTCACAATTCCAATTTCCACGTTCTTCTTCCTTAATGCAAATTTCCTTATTGGAAAGGATTTCGTCATGTATTTCTAAAATTTTGGAAGCCTCTTCCCCTTCCAACTCAATATCATATCCCCAACATATGGTAGCTCTTTCAATTTCCGCCAGTTTTGGCTGGTAATCTTCATAATATTTTGCCATACCATATAAGCCAAAGAAACTAATCACTATTATAACGGAACAAATGCCGCATTGAATCCAATTTTTCTTCTTAAACACATGGAAGGATTTATGAATAAACATATCCGCTACGAAATATGACAAAATACCAATCATGAGCATCAGCAACACAAATCCTGCTAAGTTACATCCAATTCCTATGGATTGAAAGAATTCGCGTGCCAGCATACCACCAAAGAAACCACCTGTCATACTTACACCAAAACGGAAAATCGGTTTCAGCCATCCTACTGTGATAAATTCACCCGCCTGCTCTATATGACGCTTTTGATATGTAAGATAAGCAACTATATAAAGCACAACTGCTACAAGCAGATAAACTACCAGCACATTTACTCCATAGACCGAAGCCCCTATGCATTCGCCCATAGTATCGTAATTCACATAAAGTCCTACATTTCCAGAAAAGCATTCTGTTGGACTAAGCAGCGAGGCAATACTTTGCGCCTTTGAACTAAGATTATATATACCATACCCAAACGATACAATTGTTATATAGATTAAATAATATACCCAATAGGATAAATAGTTTACAATCATTGCATATACTGGTAATGCCAAAATATGTCCTGTAAACATTGCACAAAAGTTCACAACTGCCATAGCTACAATATCTGTTCCAATCACTAACAGCAGCCAATATCCTATGTAGTGAATTTCTGAGACACCATTACATAATGCAACTATAGCTAACAGAATGGAGGAAATCGTCTGTGGCACTGCCAAAAACAAAATTCCAGAAATCACATTTGTACCAAACAACTGGGTTCTATCCACAGGTAACGCATGTATCATATTGGCACTCTTATGATTATACATATAATGGAATAATGCCATCCCTGTAAATATCGCCATAAGTGCAATAATATAAACATGAGCATCTAAATATATCACATTAATTAAATCTTCCAATCGATCACCATAGGTATAATGATCATAATATTTTGAATAATAACAACTAGACCAAAACATAACTGGCTGTAAGAATATCAATAACACGGTGTACAATCCCCATATTGGCCAGTATAAGGTCACATTTTTCCAAAAGATGGTTTTATTAAAAAAGGATTTCTTTAACTTCATAATCTACACCTCCCATCTCATAGATAAAGATTTCTTCTAAAGAAAGTGGAAGCACATCCACAATCGCATTTTTTGCATCTGCTGTAATCACTTCTACAACCTTGTCTGGGTTACCACGAACAATCAGCGTATGCACGCGACCAATATTTGATGCATGCAACACCTTAAACTCTTCTGATAATTTTGGAACCTCTCCTTCACACGCCACCTGAATCTTGGATACATTCCCCTGCAAATCACTTAGAGAACGTTCAATAATAATTTTTCCCTTATTCATAATTCCTACATGATCACACACATCCTCTAATTCACGCAGGTTATGAGAAGATACCACTACCGTCATCTCCCGCTCTGCTACCTCAGCCATGAGAATGCTCCAAATCTGTCTACGCATAACGGGGTCAAGTCCATCCACCGGCTCATCCAAAATCAGAATCTCTGGTTTACAACAGATTGCTAACCAAAAGGCTACCTGTTTTTGCATACCTTTGGAAAGTCTGCGGATATTTCTCTTTAAATCAATGGTTGGAAAATACTCTTTTAAAATAAAGAACATCTCTCGATCAAAGGTAGGATATAATCCCTCATAATAACGCATCATTTCCATGGTATCTGCCTGTAAAAAGTAAAACAGTTCATCTGGAATATAAGCAATCTTCTCTTTTACCAGACGATTTTCATAAACCTCTTTTCCATTTACAAAAACCGCTCCTTCATTCTGACGGTATACACCAGTCAAATGGCGGATAATCGTAGACTTACCAGCACCATTTGGTCCTACCAGACCATAGATTGCGCCTTTATTTACATGCATATTCACGCCATCTAAGGCACGAAATCCATCAAATTCTTTGACTAAATTATTTACTTGAATCATCTTCACTGCCTCCTTTCGATAAATAATTAATTCTTTCCTTTAATTCTTCTGGAGTAATAGAAATACCAAGTAATTCCTTTGTTACCTTATCAAACTGCTGATACAGTTCCTCTTTTTTACTATCATTCAAGTCAAATTCCTGATTAATAAATGTCCCTTTTCCAGTCAGAGTATAGATAAATCCCTCCTGCTCCAGTTCTTTATAGGCTCTGGAAATGGTATTGGGATTTATCGCCAGCTTACTGGCTAGCTCTCTTACGGAAGGTAGTTTCTCATCTGGTCCTATCATCCCAGAATAAGCAAGTTTTCGAATACCATCTTTTACCTGCTCATAAATGGGTCTAGGATCTCTGTAATTCAGTTGTATCACATGAATCCCTCCTCTATATTTAAGCGCTTTTAAAAAAATAAGTGTACTAGTTGTTCTAGTACACTTAGTATACCATATTTACATAATCTGTCAATA
>CAZDAP010000101.1:0-5304 GCA_964503585.1 uncultured Lachnobacterium sp.
TCATTTTCTCGATTTCATAACGAATCATAACATGGAACGAATAAGTAAGTTCATCAGCTTCTGTTCTTACCAAACTTGGAGCAGAATAATTAATTGCACGATAAAAATCATCTATGGTAACATCTGCTAATTCTTCTGGGAAAAATGCTTTTACCTTATCATATAAAGGAATCCAGAATTCATAACATCTACCAATACAATTTTCATAAAAACGAGACTGTGATTCGTGCATTCCCATAGAAGCACCGCCACCAATTGGAGTCAATGTAATCTCATCACTCACTCCCTGCTCATACAATCCATGTCCGCCTTCATGAATTACAGAAAAAATCGCATCTTCCAATTTGTTTTCCTGATAATGATTAGTGATACGAACATCATGGTTATGAAGATTTGTTGTAAATGGATGTTCTGTTTCTGCCATCACACCACGATTAAAATCAAAACCAATATACTCTGCAATATACTTACTTAATTTTTTCTGTGTCTCAACATCATAGGTTTTACGCAAACAATCCTGCGAAATCGAATCTGATTTTTTACTAACTTCGTGCACAACTGGAACCAATGCTTCACGGAGTTTTCCGAAGAAGTTGTCCAATATTTCCATATTAAAACCTTCTTCAAAATCCTCTAATAAAACATCGTAAAGTTTCTGGCCCTCTTTTTGTTTATAGCCAGCAAATTTCTTTGTATAAGCAATGATTTCTTCTAATACAGGTGCATAAATATCATAATTATCTGTATTTTTTGCTTCTTCCCATACTGGTGCAGCCTTTGCCAAAATCATCTGATATGCCTGATATTCTTCAGGTGGAATTAACTCCAAATCCTTGAATGTTTTCTTTAAATCTCTTACAATGGCTTTTTCATTTACATTTAATTTTTCCTGCTCTTCCTCTGTTCCCAATTCTTCCAAAAGTGCCTTTACCTCTGGATTAATCAGTGTATTATAACTTTCCATGGATAATAATCCAATCGCCTTTGCAGTAAACTCAATAGCTTCCTTTGGCGCAATGGTACTATTGTCAAAACTTAACATGGTAAGTGCAGTACGAAGCCCATATGATTTATCCAAATATGGCTGTAACTGTTCAAATTTTTCACTCATTTTCTTCTTCTCCTAATCATTCAAATTTGTTAATATTTTCGTTATCGTAATATCCAAACGCTCAATCAAGTCTACTGTCGCGCCACCATCTAAACGCACGACCGGTCTGCTAAGCATAGAACGATTATTTTTCACAACAATTGCTTTTTGTCCAGTAGATAACTCTACCTGAACTCCCAATGGATATGGTGCAACATATTCCATAAATGTTGCTACTAATTCTCTAGCAAACATTCGATCTGCATTTGCCATCAAATATTCCATGGCATCTGCAGGATTCATTGCATCTTTATATACTCGTTTTGTAGTAAGAGCATCATATACATCTGCTACATGAATAATTTTTGCAAACAAATGTATCTTTTCTGAAGTCAGTCCTCTTGGATATCCACTTCCATCCTCATTTTCATGATGCGACAAAATCGCGTTTCTAGCCACAGAAGATACTTCATAATTATCACGAAGCATATTATATCCATAACGTGGATGATTTTTTACTTCTGCAAACTCTTCATCTGTTAACTTACCTGGTTTATTAATAATCTCAATCGGTACACATGTTTTACCAATATCATGCAATAATGCAGCCTGTGACAATTTACGCAATTCATCATCACGAAGACCACAAGCAACACCTAAAATAACAGATAAAATATCTACATTTACACTATGTGTGTAGGTATAGTTATCATAGGACGAAAGATTAATGGTTTCTACAACCATAGAATCACTTTCACGAATTTCTTCTACGATATTGTTCGCAATATAAATACAATCGTCGATATTCAAACGTTTCAAACTCTTAATCGCTTTCAAACGTGTCTGTTCTGAAACAATTGGTGTATGATCTGTAATCTCATCATCCTCAAAAACATACAAGCCCATAATGTCCATCTGCTGAATACGATTGATATAATTCTGTGTTAATTTACGATTCGCTTTTAATAATATCTTTTCATTATTATCATACAAGGAATAAACCAGTATCATTCCTTTTTCTAAATGTTCCGATCTAACGTATCTCATAAATTCCCCTTAAAACTTACATATAAAAAGTCTCCACCTATAAATATATCATAAAATAACAAAAAGAAAAAGCCTTGAATCAAGGCCTTTTTCATCATTTAAGCTATTCTTTTCTAGTTTTTAGAAGCAAGGTAAGCCGCTTTGCCATCTTCATATAAGTTATTACCTTCGCTGTCGATGATAACAACCAATGGCATATCTTCTACATACAGTTTACGAAGTGCTTCAGCACCTAAATCTTCATATGCAATCAGTTCTGCACTCTTAATACATTTCGCAAGTAATGCACCTGCACCGCCGATTGCACCAAAATAAACGCCTGAGTACTTTTTCATAGCATCTACTACTTCTGGAAGACGTGCGCCCTTACCAATCATACCTCTTGCACCTACACTCATCATGGTTGGTGCATATGCATCCATACGACCACTTGTTGTAGGACCAGCAGACCCAATTACCTGTCCTGGTTTTGCTGGAGTAGGTCCAACATAATAAATTGTAGCATCTGTAGGATCGAAAGGAAGTTCCTCGCCTCTTTCTAATGCTTCACACATACGCTTATGTCCTGCATCACGTGAAGTATAAATGGTTCCTGTTACATAAACAGAATCACCAGCCTTTAATGTTTTTGCAAGCTCTTCTGTTAATGGCAATGTAATTTTCTTTTCCATCTTAAATTACCTCCGATTTGTGACGAGTTACATGGCAGTTGATATTAATTGCGCATGGCATACCTGCAATGTGAGTTGGTAAAGTTTCAATATTTAAACCGATTGCTGTAGTCTTTCCACCAAATCCCTGTGGTCCAATACCAAGTTCATTAATCTTGTCCAACATTTCCACTTCCAAATCTGCATAAAATGAATCTGGATTTGAGGAATCGATTGGTCTCATAAGTGCCTTCTTTGCAAGAAGAGCTGCCTTATCAAATGTTCCACCGATACCAACACCTACTACCATTGGAGGACATGGATTTGGACCTGCTGTTTCTACTGTTTCAATGATAAAATCTTTGATTCCCTGAAGTCCTGCGGATGGCTTAAACATACGAATTGCACTCATATTTTCGCTACCGAAACCTTTAGGTCCTACTGTGATTTTTACCTGTTCACCAGGAACGATTTCTGTATAAAGCATAGCTGGTGTATTGTCACCAGTATTACCACGACGAACTGGATCTTTTACAACAGACTTACGAAGGTATCCTTTATCATAACCACGACGAACACCTTCATCTACCGCTTCTGCCAAGTTGCCACCTACAAGGTGAACATCCTGACCAATTTCAAGAAATACACACGCCATACCTGTATCCTGACAGATTGGTACATTTTCCTGCTCGGCAATTTCAAAGTTTGTAATGATTTTATCTAATACACCCTGTGCAATATCCCAGTCTTCGCAAGCTCTGCACTTTTTGATTGCACACTGAACATCTTCAGGGAGATACTGGTTTGCTTCAATACAAAGCTTTTCAACCACATCTGTAATCTGGCTTACGTTAATTTCACGCATCGCTATTTTCTCCTTTTTTTATGATAATCTAATTATATGTTATAACAAAATTCCAATAAACTGACAACAAAGTACCACAAAAATCAGTGCCATTGGATAAGTAGCTGCATATGCTGCTGCTACATCATCTGTCTGTGTTACACGAATCAAGGTTCCAAGAGCTGGTGTACTTGTCATTCCTCCACAGATAGAACCGAGTGAATTGAATACACTAAGCTTTAATACCTTTGCAGCAAAGAAGTATGCAACAAACATTGGAACTAAAGTCATCAATGCTCCATATACAAAAAGCATCACGCCCTGTTCCTTTAATACTTCTACGAATCCTGCACCACCTTCTAAACCTGCACCCATCAAGAATAAAGCCAATCCGAATTCTCTTAAACATTCTAACATACGTTTTTCTGCTTTTACTTCTATTGGTCCAATATGTCCAAAATGTCCCAATACAAGTCCAGCAAGTAATGGTCCACCTGATGTACCTAACGCAAACGCTCCGCCACCTGGAAGTGGAATTGTGATTTTTGCTAAAACGATACCTAATATAATCGCAAGAGCAAAAGCAAAGAATCCCATGTCATCAATAACAATTCTATTCTTTTTTTCTTCTTGTTCCACCTGCACTGCTGCTGCAGCTTTAAACTGTGCACGTTCTGCTTCCATATCTGTTTTTAAGATTTTTGGAAGGAGTTGTACAAATAATACTACACCAACTACCCCAAATGGATAAGCAATACCATAGCCAACTGCTGCATTGACACCGGCTGCTTCCTTTGCTGCTGCAAGACCTGGAGTACTGGTTAAAGCACCTGACATCAGACCTACACCAATATCCGTAGGAATATCACAAAGTAAAATCAATGCAACACATACTGCTGCGCCTGATAAAATGGTCACTACCGCAATCAGTATATAGGAAGTTGCATTCGCTTTTAAATTGCGAAAAAATTTTGGTCCAGCAATATAACCTACTGCAGTTACAAAACAAATCAGACCCATGTCACCAACAATGTCTGGAATCACTACCCCAAAGTGACCAAACACCAATGCTACTAAAAGAACCCCTGCAGTCCCTAAATCGAGACCGCAGACTTTTATTCTCCCCAAGGCATAACCGAGTACAAGAATTGTAAAAATTAACATGAGGTTATTCGCCCATACATTCTCTATAAACCATGCAAGAATATTCATTTCAATTACCTCTTTTCATTTCAATCTTTTTACAGTCTGGTTACATCTTGTTTTCTGTAATCAGGCAACAATTTTGGAGATACCATACTTGGCTTAATACCTGCCTCCTCTAACATCTTCGCATAATCAGCCACATGTGATAATGTTAAATCCTTTAATTCTACTTCCTTGCATTTTGCACCTGCTTCTTTACCAGCATTACGTCCAAATACAATGATGTCTAATAAAGAGTTACCCATGAGACGGTTTCTTCCGTGGATACCACCAACTGCTTCACCAGCTACATAGAGGTTTTCGATATCAGACATACCATTTGCTGAAATCTTAATTCCACCATTCTGGTAATGAAGTGTAGGATAAATTACGATTGGTACTTTTCTCATATCAATACCACATCTTAAGTACATACGAAGCATACCTGGAAGTCTCTTTTCCAATGTACCTTCTCCGTGAATCATATC
>CAZDAP010000102.1:0-5236 GCA_964503585.1 uncultured Lachnobacterium sp.
TGCAACACCGCTCGCGCGCGAAGAGTTCGCAAGCGAACTCTTTGTTCTTGACTTTTCATTTGACGGGGGTATAATTAGTTTTTGCGAAATAAGAGATTAGAAGAAGGAATACGAATGATAAAGGAAATGGTAAAGAATAAGAAATTTTTAATTATAGCAGGAGCAGTAGTAATAGGGCTATTAGCGATTTATTTAGGTTTCTCCTTTTATTTTATGAGTCACTTTTATTTTAGGACTACCATTAATGGTATCAATGTTAGTGGCAAAAGTGTGGAAAAAGTAAAAGAAACCATTCAGGATGCGATGGATAACTATGAATTGGTTATCATAGAAAGAGACGGTACAAAAGAAAGTATTATAGGAAGTGATTTTTCTTTGGAGAGCCACTGGAATGATGAAATTGATACATTCTTAGAGGAACAGAATGGATTTGGTTGGATTGGAAAATTAATAAAGCCTGATACCTATAATTCTGCAATGTCCATTTCCTTTGATGAAGAGAAACTGAGTGCACTTTTGGATGCGTTGCCATGTATGGAATCAGAAAAACAAATTGAGCCAGAAGATGCAACAATTTCCCAGTATTCACAGGAAGAAGGGTATAAAGTTGTACCAGCAGTTTTGGGTTCAAAGGTAAATACAACAGCATTTTATGCAAAAGTAAATGAATACATATATAGCATGAAAACAGAATTGGACATGGATAAGACATTATGCTATGTGATGCCTTATATTATGGACGATAACGAGAAACTTTTAGCGACTGTTGAGCAGTTAAATACCTCATTACAGACAGTGATTACCTATCAGGTTGGCGAAGATACGCAGGTTTTGGATGCATCTATTTTTCAGCCTTGGCTGATGGTGAATGCAGATATGGAGGTTACGGTAGATGAAGAGAGTTTGTCGTCTTACGTAAAGGGTTTGGCATCTACCTATAATACTTGTTATGCATCAAAGAAACTGATGACATCTTATGGTGTGGAAGTTTCCATTCCTAACAGTCATTATGGTTGGAAAGTAGATAATCAGGCAGAAAAAGAAGCAATTGTTGCGAATATTCTGGCTGGCGAACAGGTTACTAGAGATTTAAACTATTCGATGACAGCCAATAGTCATGAAGGAAATGATTATGGAAATTCCTATATAGAAATTAATTTAACTGCCCAGCATATATTTTTGTATGTGGATGGTGCTTTGATAGTTGAAAGTGATTTTGTTTCTGGTAATTTGTCTAAAGCCTACAACACACCAACTGGTGCCTATGGCATTACATACAAAGAAAAGAATGCTACTTTGAATGGAGAAGACTATTCAACACCAGTTGATTATTGGATGCCATTTGCTGGAAACGTAGGTATGCATGATGCTACATGGAGAAATGATTTTGGTGGAAGTATTTATAAGAGAAGTGGTTCTCACGGATGTGTAAATCTTCCATGGAGTACAGCGAAAACGATTTTTGAATACGTTGATGCAGGTTTCCCAGTATTGGTATATGAATTAGCTGGAACAGAAAGTGCAAAAGGCATTGCACAGGACCAGGCATATGCGGTAGATAGTTTGATTAAGGCAATTGGTGCAGTAAGTCTTGAGTCAGAGGCTGCAATTTTATCTGCCCGTACCAGTTATGATGGCTTATCCGATACAGCAAAAAAATATGTAGCAAATTATCAGTTGTTATTAGATTCCGAGGCAGCATTGGCAACATTGAAAGCGCAGGCTGGTCTTTAATATAATAGAAATTTTAAGAGGTACACCACAAAGGTGTACCTTTTTTCTTGGAATTTTTTCTTAGAATAGATTAGAAAATAATGGTTATCCTAGGAATAAATGATATTAGTAGGAGAAAAATGTTATGCAGAAATTAAGAATTCAGAGTGTACGCGGAAGAGAAATCCTGGATTCCAGAGGAAATCCAACAGTAGAAGCAGAAGTAATTTTAGAAGATGGTACCATAGGACGAGGCGCAGTGCCTAGTGGGGCATCAACAGGTGTATATGAAGCCCTGGAACTTCGTGATAGTGACACCCAAAGATATATGGGGAAAGGGGTATCTAGAGCAGTAAAAAATATCAATTCTATTATTGCGAAAGTAGTGACTGGAATGGATGCATTTGACATTTATGCAGTAGACCAGGCCATGTTAAAAGAGGATGGGACAAAGGATAAATCAAGACTAGGAGCAAATGCTATTCTGGCAGTGTCTATTGCTACAGCAAAAGCTGCCGCTAATGCACTGGAAATTCCATTATATCGTTTTTTAGGTGGTGTGTCTGGTAATCGTCTGCCAGTTCCTATGATGAATATTTTAAATGGCGGTGCCCATGCTGCAAACAATATCGACGTACAGGAATTCATGATTATGCCAGTAGGTGCATCTACATTTCGGGAAGGACTTCGATGGTGTGCAGAGGTATTTCATTCCTTAGCCGCATTATTAAAGGAACGGGGATTATCCACAGCAGTGGGAGATGAAGGTGGTTTTGCACCCGATTTGGCAAGTGAAGAAGAAGCAATTCAATATATTTTAATGGCCATAGAAAGAGCGGGTTATGAACCGGAAACGGATTTTATGATAGCAATTGATGCTGCAGCGAGTGAATGGAAAAGTGATGAGAAAGGAAAATACCATCTTCCAAAGTCAGGAATCGAATACACTTCGGATACATTAATTGAACATTGGAAATGTTTGGTCAGTCAGTATCCGATTTGTTCTATCGAGGATGGACTGGATGAAGAAGATTGGGGAGGCTGGAAAAAACTTACACGAGAATTGGGAGAAAAAATACAACTGGTTGGAGATGATTTATTTGTAACCAATACAGAGCGTTTGGCAAATGGCATAAAATGCGATTGTGCCAATAGCATTTTGATTAAACTCAATCAAATAGGTTCCTTATCGGAAACCATAGAGGCTATAAAAATGGCTCATCAGGCAGGTTACACAGCAGTTGTTTCCCATCGTTCTGGAGAAACAGAGGATACCACAATTGCAGATTTGGCGGTAGCATTAAATACTGGACAGATTAAAACCGGTGCTCCTAGCAGATCGGAACGTGTAGCCAAATACAATCAATTATTACGAATTGAAGAAGAAATCAATGCATATTCTATACAGAACTGTAAATACTAAGTAAAAAGAAAAGAAAGAGGTGCAGAGTTTGAAATATTATGTAAATGAAAATTGCATCGGTTGTGGCTTGTGTGTAAGCACATGTCCAGATTATTTTACTATGGCAGATACAGGTGTTGCTGTTGCTATGGATGCGGAAGTGCCAGTTGAGCATGCTGGTGAGGCCGCAAACGCCGCATATGGATGTCCTGTAGATGCAATTGAAGAAGTATAAGCAGAAACCCCGGCGATTTGTCGGGGTTTGTTTTTTGCCAGATTTCTGTTATGATAAAAAAATGATGAATCAATATAACGAATGTGGGTTATGCCCTAGAAACTGTAAAGTGAATAGAGATGACAAGCAGACTGGTGTATGTAAAGTAACTTCTCAGATAAAAGTGGCTCGAGCAGCGTTACATCATTGGGAGGAAACATGTATTAGTGGAACGAAAGGCTCTGGTGCAGTGTTCTTCAGCGGGTGCTCGTTGCACTGTGTTTTTTGTCAAAACGAAGAAATTGCACAGGGTGTGGCTGGAAAAGAAATATCAAAAGAACGTTTAGCAGAGATTTTCCTTGAACTTCAGGAAAAAGACGCAAATAATATCAATTTGGTTACACCTGGACAGTTTGTTCCAGATATTGTGTGGAGTGTAGAGCATGCCAGAAATCAGGGGTTACATATACCGATTGTCTATAACACCAGCAGTTATGAAAAGGTAGAAACCATAAAACAGTTGGAAGGAATTGTGGATGTGTATTTACCAGACTTTAAATATTATAGTTCTGAATTAGCATCCAGATACTCCAAGGCACCTGACTATCCACAGGTGGCAAAATCAGCCATTGCAGAAATGGTACGTCAACAGCCAACACCAGTGTTTTATGAAAGAGATGGACAGGAGTTAATTGGCAAAGGTGTGATTGTTCGTCAGTTATTATTGCCGGGACAGTTAAAGGATGCAAAACACATTATAAAATATCTTCACGACACCTATGGTAATCAGATATATCTGAGCCTAATGAGTCAGTTTACTCCATTACCACATGTGGAAAATTATCCAGAATTGAATCGAAAAGTCAGTAGACGCAGTTACGAAAAGTACGTAGATTATGCCATTGAAATCGGCGTCGAAAACGGATTTATCCAAGAGGATGATGTAGCAGAAGAAAGTTTTATTCCTCTATTTGATAATGAGGGTGTGTAATTTATAGTTTTAATAGGAATAGGAGAATGTATATGAGATATCCAGAATTTTTAAAAGAAAACGGAACAATTGGTTTTGTTGCACCATCCTTTGGATGTGCCATTGAACCTTATCAATCAGCCTTTGCAAATGCATTAAAGAAATGGGAGGAGATGGGATATAAAACACATCTTGGCCCAAATTGTTATGCCTCCAGTGGGATTGGCATTAGTAATGAACCAAAGCTATGTGGTGAAGAATTAAATGAATGGTATTGTTCCAAAGAAAATGACATCATCATATCCTGTGGTGGTGGAGAATTGATGTGTGAAGTTGTACCATACATGGATTTTGAACGTATGAAACAGGCTACTCCAAAATGGTATATGGGATTTTCAGACAACACCAATTTTGTCTTTTTATCTACCATTCTAATGGACACAGCTGCTATTTACGGACCATGTTCATCCACATTTGGCATGGAGCCTTGGCATGCAGCAGTACAGGATGCCTGGGATTTGCTGTGTGGCAAAATTGACACTGTCAAAGGCTATGATTTGTGGGAGAGAGAAGGCTTCAAGGATGAAGAACATCCACTTTTGCCATACAATGTAACAGAGCCTGTTGTTCTAAAAACGTTCCAATGTATAAATGGAAAAGCCATAGAAACAAATGAAAAGATAGAGATAGAAGGTCGACTGATTGGTGGGTGTATGGATATTTTGCAAATGTATCCAGGGACACCTTATGATCATGTAAAAGAATTTAATGAAAAATATAAAGAAGATGGAATCATTTGGTTTTTGGAAGCCTGTGAATTGAATACCATGTCTATTCGTCGCTGTCTCTGGCAGTTGAAAGAGGCTGGCTGGCTGCAGTATTTGAAAGGATTTTTAATTGGCCGTCCAATGCTTTTTGGAGAAGAGGCATTTGGTAT
>CAZDAP010000103.1:0-5147 GCA_964503585.1 uncultured Lachnobacterium sp.
TACGGAGCATAAATTCTCCGCCTGCATGTTTTGCAATTAAAAATTCGTATAATGCAGAACGTAAGTTACCTACGTGCATTCTACCTGTTGGGCTTGGTGCAAATCTTGTTCTTACTTTGCTCATTTTCTTCTCTCCTCTTGTATCATCGTGCAACGCACAAATTTGTATAAATGAAAAGTGGGTTGCGCCCACTTTATTTAGTCGCAACCCACATTATATAACAATTTTTATAATTAAGCAATCTTATCTTTATTTATCAAAAGAAGGGTTAAATGCATAGAAGTTCTTGCTATCTAACTGTTCCTGATACATTCTCAAGCCTTCCCCGAATCTCTGGAAGTGTACGATTTCACGTTCACGCAGGAAACGGATAGGATCTGCTACTTCGTGATCTTTTACCAAGCGAAGGATATTGTCATACGTGGTACGAGCTTTTTGTTCTGCTGCCAAATCTTCGAACAAATCAGTGATTGGATCACCCTTGCTTTGGAACTGGTTTGCATTAAATGGCACACCGCCTGCCGCCTGTGGCCAGATACCGCCAGTATGATCAATATAATAAGCGCCTGCACCAGATGCTTCTAATTCTTCTGCGCTACAACCTTTGGTAAGTTGACGTACAATAGCTGCAATCATTTCCATGTGTGCAAGTTCTTCTGTACCAATATCTGTAAGAAGCCCTGCTACTTTTTTGTTATCCATGCTGTATCTCTGAGAAAGATAACGCATGGAGGCACCGATTTCTCCATCTGGGCCACCATATTGGCTGATGATAAAGGATGCCATCTTTGGATTTGGTCGAGTAATATTTACTGGGTATTGTAATTTTCTTTCATAAGTCCACATATCTTATTTGCCTCCTTCCCATGGTAATGGCATATCTGCCCAAGCCCATCTGTCACAATCCAATGAAGAGGTGGCAACTAATGGCCCAAACGCATCTTCAAATTGGCTTTTTGCTTTTTCATAATTTTCTACTGCCTCTCTATAATAAGCCAAGGCCTCTGTATCACATGGATGTGTATCCAAGTACAACTGCATATCAACCACTACGAAGTAAAGTGCCTGTACCCATTCTAACATTTTACATCTATCCATTATCTGTACCCCCTTCTGCCATAAAATGGTTTATCTAGTTCTGGAAAAATAGTTCCAGCACGAAAACCTTCCATTGTATCATAGGTACATTCAAACTTTTGCCAAGGTACAAAACCCATAGCTAGTGGCATACCTCTTAGTTCATCTCTTGCAGAACCACCACAGTCATCACAAGCATTTGTGACTCTAGCCCCACCACAAGTATCGCAACTATTTGCCATTCTAGTATTTCCACAGGTATCGCAACCGCTTTGATTTCTTGGCATCATCTGTCCACGACTATATCTGTCGTACATGGCTGCTTTTTGTCTGCGCATATCCATCTGGTTTCTTGTATTGCCAGCACATACATCGCAGTTTCCGTTATTTCCCATACATAATTCTCCTAATTATTTAATACAATATATGTTATGCCCGATAGGGAAATAGGTTCTTTGATAACCAAAAAGGAATGCTCAAAAAGCATTCCTCTTCCTTTACATTTACTATGTATATCCTTTATTTAGTTCTTCTACTTTCATCAAAATCTCACGAACCTGCTCGGATTTATCTCCCATTTTATCAATATACTTATCCACTTCTATGCGCATATCTGCAATCGCATTTAAGTTATACTCAATACGATTACGAAGACTCTGTCGACGTGAGAAATAGTCATGTTTTAATTCTACCATCTCTTTTGGATCAATAACTGCATTGGCATAATTAAGCCAAATCTTTGCATCATAGAGATTCAAACCACGAAGGATTCTTACCAAACGGTTGTTAAAGTATTCCAAATCCTCGTTGACATTCTTAAATTTCTCCCGTTCCTTACTAGCCTCTTGATACTGTTCATAATTATATATAAGTTCCCGAGAATTGTTTACATGAAAACGACGACAGGTATAGTCTACCGCATTTTTTATGTTAACATACTTGATTTTCACACGATTTTCCAAAGTAATCGTATGATTTTGATTCACATCGCATTTTCTAATATCCTTCTCACAATCCTGCATACGCAAAACGATGTAAGAACCTGATAACGTAGCCAAAAATGCTACAATAAACAGCGGTAACATTTTCCAGTCTAACATAATAGAAAGTACTGCAACGATTATAGCAACCGCCCCAAACACAATCAGCAAAATCGTTGACATTTTTCGAAGTGCTTCCTGTTCTTCCTGACGTTCATGTCGAAGAACACTCCACTCAATCTTTTCCGCCGCAAGGCGATTCAAATCTCGCTTGATAGCATCTAGATACTTCTCATTATCCATAAGTCTACGAATAATGGAAGGCACTTCCTTTTCCAATTCCTGCATTTGGTTAAAGGTTTCATCTGAGATTTTTTTCTCAGCATTCATATAATCATTTCGAACATTAATCAATTTGGAAACCTGTGTAGATATCTCCTCTAATTGTTTTTTCTGCTCGCCGCCTAAACCTTCTACAATCTGAATATCATTCAAATAGTTGGTCACCTGGTCATATTCTCTGCGAACCTCATCCATCTCTCTGGAAATATCAATCATCTGCTCACAGATATCGATTACATAGTTCCGAATAGCCACAGAGTCTTTCAACTCTACTGGTTTAATGTTCTCTTCCTGAATCTCGATATTTGGTTGTTTTTTCTTTTTGCGCTTAAACAGCCAATCTAAAAAAGACATAATTTATATCCTACAAATTCTTCTATATTCTTCTTTCCATTGGAAAATCATATCTCCAACCTCTTTTTGGAAATCCCCTCTACGACCAAGTGCCTTTAGGGCAACAATGGAACCAAACTTATCGTTAAATGCTTCTAATTCCTCACTGCTATAAGCCTTATCCATTTCCGCTTTTACTTCCTGAACCAGACTAGCATCTGGCTGATATTTCTCTATCTCCCTCAAAAAATCAGTTTCATCATAATGACAATGACATGCCATCATACACTGTTTCAGAGATTCTACATTATTGTTCAACTTGTATGCTTTTTCGTAGCAATGAATTGCTTCTGCAAACAAAAACAAACGAGCATATGCTGTACCTAAATTATGCCAGATACTTGCTAATAACTCCTTGCTCTGCTCTCCTGCATCATTGGACTCCAATAAACTCTTGTATTCATAAATACTACTTAAATACTTTTCTTTTTCCATGAGACGATCCGCCCGAATTTTATTACATTCAAAATCCGACTTTTCTTCCATCTCCTGAATAATCCCAACAATTTCTTTTATCACATCTTTTGGGCAATAACCACACTCTACTAGAAGCGTAAACACAAACTCGGAGAGACGTCCATCCATATGCATGATATCACGAAGTTTTTCTGCCAATGTTAAGTTTTTTACTTCTTTGCCAACCCAAGTACAAAGTTCCTCTGTCATAAAGTCTCGTTCTAAGAGATATGTATTATTTTCTACATAATAACAAAGCTCTTCTAACGAATAAACATTCCAGGCGATTCCCTCAATATAATAGGGCATTGCTGCAATTGGCTCATTACATATTAAAAGTTCACCCATATAGCCTCCGGTTTCTATTTCTCATAGGTTCTACATCGTCATGGTGTATTTCCAGGTTTTATCTGTACTACGATAAATTTCCCCAAATCCCATATCCTTAATTACCACTTCAATCTTCTCATCAGAAGAAGGTGTCGCAGTAATACGAAGTCGTGTGGTACGATCTGGCCTGTTTGGTAAATCTGTTAATTCCAAAGATTCGATTACCGCATCTCTGCTATTTGGCAACTGCTTCCAAAACTCGATTTCTGGAGAACCCGATAACACCACTTCACATTCTCCTTTGGAATCAAACCAGTTTTTACCCGCACTAATCAAGGTATAGAATGCCATATTTCCCCGATCCCTTACCTTTAGACTGAGATTGAATTTCATTTCATGTTCGCCCATATAGATAAATTTCCATTTATCTGTATGTTCTCGATTAAATCCAGCATAACATGCACCCTTACAGTAAAGGTTGTTTCCCATAAAGACACGACGGTTTTTGCAGAGAAAATTCAAAGACTCCTTCATCCAGCCACCTTCAAAACCTTCTCCTACTAAATATGCAGTCGTTATAATCTGATTTTCAAAGGCTTTCTGCAAAATCCCCAAGAATTCATAATCCTTGTCATCCTCTTCTACAGGATTTTTTATACTTTCTCTGATGGAAATCACCTGTGGCGTGGTACGTGTATTACGTTTTAATCCATAATAAAAGAGTGATTTCCCATCATATTCAAAGAGATAAACATCATGAATCCACAAAGCCTCTGGCTGACTCAGCGCAAAATGGTAAAAACTTTCCTTGTGATCAATGACTATAAATTGTTCTGCCGTCAAACCCAACTTCGGCGCAATTTTCCAGAACACCTCCATGTTTTCTTTTGATAGGCGTTCTACGGATAGGATTAACCTGTCACAAACTGGCACCGTCCCAAGTTTCTGTGGTAAATCCATCACCTTTTTCAAAAACAATGTCAACAGTTCCCAGGCTTCATAACTTTCCTCTTCAATGCGTACCGTATCTCCATTCACTGCTCGTTTCAACAAGGAATCTATACAGATAACTTCAGAGGTTTTTGCCATTTTTTTGGCATCATCTCCATAGTACCATTGTCCCATTCCTTTTCGCTTCGCTAAAAGCGTAGGAATCTGATAAACTTCACCACCCGCAATCGTACTAATGGTTTCTGGCTCATTCATATTCAGTTGGTAGTAACTAATCATGGCATATCTGTCATTGATATCAATTCCAAGATATACTGGTTCTCTTCTTTGTTCCATTCTACCCTCTGTTATAATAGTTTAAATACATTCTTTGTCACTTCATCCAATGCAGCATACTGTTTCATGGTCATTTGCAGTTCGGCTTCTTCCTGTAATGTATTCGAAATCAGCATCTGATTCAAAAGATTGTATCTGCTCTGATCATCCTTATTATATACGTCGTTGTTTACAACGCGGTTGCTTTCGGTCACATCTACCTGACCAGCATGTTCTTCGCTGATATAGTACTGAATTGCTTCCCCAAAGAACATTACAAAGGCTTTTACAAAAATGCCATC
>CAZDAP010000104.1:0-5133 GCA_964503585.1 uncultured Lachnobacterium sp.
GTAGTTAACGAATAAGATTTAAGGACCCCGACTATACTATAGCCGGGGTTTTTATGTAATTTAAATAAATTCAAGTTACATAAAAAGATGCGCAAGCGAACACTGATTATATGGATGGTGAATATTATGTCATTTGCAGATCGTGCAAGAATTATTATAAAATCAGGAAAAGGCGGCGATGGACATGTGTCTTTTCGTCGTGAAAAATATGTGCCAGACGGTGGACCAGATGGTGGTGATGGCGGAAAAGGTGGCGACGTTATCTTTGAAGTAGACGAAGGGTTAAATACATTAACTGATTACCGCCATAGAAGAAAATTTGCTGCAGAATCTGGTCAGGAAGGTGGCAAGAAAAATTGCCATGGAAAAAATGGTGCAGATTTAATTTTAAAAGTACCACATGGTACTGTGATTAAAGATGCTGAAACAGACAAGGTTATTGCAGATATGTCTGGAGATAACAAGCGAGTAGTTGTATTAAGAGGCGGAAGAGGTGGTTTAGGAAACCAGCATTTTGCCACTCCTACAATGCAGGCTCCAAAATATGCAAAACCTGGTCAGGAAGCAGTTGAAATCGAAGTAAAATTGGAACTTAAAGTGATTGCAGATGTTGGTCTTGTTGGTTTCCCTAATGTAGGTAAATCTACATTTTTATCACGTGTAACCAATGCACAGCCAAAGATTGCAAACTATCATTTTACTACATTACAGCCAAATCTAGGTGTGGTTGATATGGATGAAGGGTTTGGATTTGTTATTGCGGATATTCCGGGACTTATTGAAGGCGCTTCGGAAGGTATTGGTTTAGGACATGAATTTCTTCGTCACATTGAACGTACAAAGGTGATGATTCACATTGTGGATGCAGCTGGTGTAGAAGGTCGTGATCCAATTGCTGATATCAAAGCAATTAACAAAGAACTTGAAGCATATAATCCAGATTTATTGAAGAAACCACAGGTGATTGCTGCAAATAAAATTGATGCGATTTATGGTGATGAAAATGAAATTATTGCATCTTTAAGAGCAGAATTTGAAGAAAAAGAAGGAATCAAAGTATTCCCTATTTCAGCAGTAAGTGGTAAGGGATTAAAAGAACTTTTATATCATGTAAAAGACTTACTTGCTACATGTCCAAAAGAAATTACGGTATTTGAATCTGAATTTGATCCTACAATTCTTGAGATTATTGATGAGCCATATACGATTGAAATTGCAGAAGATGGCGCATATGTAGTAGAAGGACCAAAGATTGATAAGATGCTTGGATATACAAACCTTGAATCAGAAAAAGGTTTCTTGTTCTTCCAGAGATTCTTGAAAGAACAGGGAATTTTAGAAGCATTAGAAGAAAAAGGTATTCAGGAAGGCGATACTGTACGTATGTATGGTAACGAATTTGATTATTATAAATAAGGAGAAAAGTTATGACTAGTAAACAGCGTGCTTATTTAATGAGTCAGGCAAGCACTATGGATCCAATTTTTCAGATTGGTAAAGCTTCCCTTACTCCAGAAATTATCACTGCTTTAGATGAAGCGTTAGAAAAAAGAGAACTTATTAAAGTTTCTGTACTTAAAAACTGTGCAGATGATCCACGTGAAATCGCTGCTGTTATTGGAGAAAGAACACACAGTGAAGTGATTAAAGTGATTGGTAAGAAAATGATTTTCTTCCGTCAGGCAAAGAAAAACACAAAGTATAATCTTCCTGACTAATTGTTGATTTATGATTTTATGAGGTGGCTATCATGAAAATTGGAATTTTAGGTGGTTCCTTTGACCCAATACACAACGGACATTTGAATATGGCTCTGAAATCTTACGAGCAATATGATTTGGATGAAGTATGGTTGATTCCAAACGGAAATGCGCCTCATAAAGATAGTCAAAGAATGGCAGATGCAAGCCATCGTCTTTCTATGTGCCAACTTGTTGCGGATGAATATCCATTTTTAAAAGCCTGTGATATAGAAATTACTTCAGAGGAGTATAGTTATACCTATATTACTGTAACAAAATTACAGGAAATGTACCCAGACTATGAATTTTATTTTATTATGGGTGCGGATTCTCTGGATTATTTTGAAAAATGGAGAAAGCCAGAAGTGATTGCTTCTGTGTGTAAAATTCTAGTGATTAATCGTGATGAATTTTCCGAAGAAGATATGGCACAAAAAATTAGCAGGATTAATGATATTTTTCCAGCGGATATTTCTATTGTGCATTGTCCAAAGGTGGATGTTTCGTCTACAGAACTCCGTCAGAAATTGGATGAAACAGATGTTTTACCATCGGTTTACGAATATATTTGCGCGCATGATTTGTACGGAAATTAAAGGGTTAGAGGTGTTTTATGAAGGTATTCGAAGAGATTCAGGAGAAACTTAAGAAAGCCCTAGATGAGCCTAGATATGAGCATACAATAGGTGTTATGTATACGGCTGGTTGTATGGCAATGGCGCATGGATATGATATACAAAAAGCGATGTTAGCGGGGCTGTTGCATGATTGTGCGAAGTGTATGACCCATGAAGAAAGACTTTCTCTGTGTGAGGAATATCATGTGGAAGTAACGGATTCAGAACTGGAAAATAAAGCACTTTTACATGCAAAAGCAGGTGCAATTCTTGCTAAAATAGAGTATGATATAGAAGATATGGATGTTTTACATGCCATAGCAGTTCATACAACTGGCGAACAGGATATGAGCACCTTAGATATGATTATTTATATTGCAGATTATATTGAGCCTGGAAGAGATAAGGCGCCAAATTTGGAGGTGGTTCGAACTCTTGCGTATCAGGATTTAAATGCTTGTATGGCAAAAATTTTGGATGATACACTAGAGTATTTACAGAATCGCGGTGGTTTAATTGATCCAACAACAGCAAAGGCACAGGAATTTTATCAGCAGTATAGAAAGGAGTTTTAAGATGGAATTATTAGAAGTTGTTAAAAAAGCCGTAAGTGCTTTAGAAGATAAAAAAGCAGAGGATATTACAGTAATTGATATTAGCGAAGTGTCCTCTATTGCAGATTACTTTATTATTGCAAATGGTTCTAATGCAAATCAGTTAGCTGCAATGCAGGATGCAGTAGACGAAGTTTTCTACAAAACTGGTATTCATGCAAAGCAGATTGAAGGCAATAAAAATTCTACATGGATTTTAATTGACTATAATGATGTAATCGTACATTTATTTGATAAAGAAGATCGTCTTTTCTATGATTTAGAAAGAATTTGGAAAGATGGTAAAGTAATCGATATTGCAAATATGTAATAAAAAGTTCCTGGTGCACAGTACACTAGGAACTTTTATTTTACAAAAATATTTAAAAGAAACGGAATACACCAAAAACTTTTCCAAGAATTTCACAATCTTTTACAATGATTGGATCCATAGAATCATTTTCAGGCTGAAGTCGAATGTGATCAGCTTCTTTATAAAATGTCTTAACTGTAGCAGAGTCATCTACTAATGCAACAACCATATCGCCATTACGTGCAGTACTACATTTTTCAACTAAAACATTATCTCCATCAAAAATGCCTGCATTAATCATACTTTCCCCTTTTACTTTTAACATAAAAGATTCGTTATTAGGCATATATTCCGTTGGGATAGGGAAGTAGGATTCTACATTTTCTACTGCCAAAATAGGTTCTCCAGCAGCTACACGACCAAGCAAAGGTACATTAGCGACTTCGCGACGTGTTAAATTAAAGTTATCATCGATAATTTCAATTGCACGTGGTTTGGTAGGGTCGCGACGGATATATCCGTTTTTTTCTAATGTTTCTAAATGCGAGTGAACAGAAGATGTGGATTTAAGTTTAACTGCTTCACAAATATCACGAACAGTAGGTGGGTAACCTTTGTTTAAAATTTCCTGTTTCATATATTCTAAGATTTCTTTCTGTTTATCAGAGATTCTACCGTATGCCATATATTCTCCCTCCATATATAGGTTTATTAATTTCACGCGTATAACTATTTGATATGTATATACTAGCACATTGTTCGAGAAAAAGCAAACATATATTCCGAAAATTTGTTCGATATTTATATTGACAAAACATTTGTTCGTGTGTTATATTATAAACATCAAAACGAACAAATGTTCCGAAATGATGTTCGGATGGAGGCAAACATATGAGAAAATATAATCATAAAATTTCAGAGAAAGCAAATGAGAGTTTAAGAAAAAGAGAAGCAGTAGTTCGTAAACAAAGAGTTGTTTTTGCAATTATATTAGTGTTATTAGTATCTTTGGGTGTGCTTTTAGGCTCTACTGTTAATACTTTAGCAAGTTCAAAAAAAGATGTTTCTTCATATAATAAGTATTATACCAGTATTAAAATCGAATCTGGCGACACATTATGGGGTATTGCAGATGAATATATTAGCCAATTTAATGTATCTAAAGCGGAATATATTGACGAAATATGTCGAATAAATGGGATTTCTGAAGATGAAATTTATGCTGGTAATCATATCGTAATTCCTTATTATTCAAATGAAAATAAGTAGCATTTATTAAAAGTAGAATTAATTAATAGACATAATCTTTTGTTATGGATTTTTGTGTGCGTAATTTTTATCCTGATTCGCATAAATGCTTTAAATAAAGTATTCATATGATAAATATAAACTAAAATTAATAAAATACATATGAGTTTAAGTTATGATATTTTTGTGTGTTGCTATATTGTGAAGGAGAGGTTTTATAGACCTTTCCTTTTTAATTTTGAGTTCAAGTAGATATTATTTCATTGAGAAAAGTGCGTAATAGTGGTATTCTGTTTATATGATAAAAATTTACAAAGGAGAATAAGGGATATGCAAAATTTAGACAAGAAGTATGATGCCCTGTTTACTCCATGGAAAATTCGTGATGTAGAAATTAAGAACAGAATTGTTCTTTGTCCTATGGGTGGAACATCACTTTTCGGCTGGATGGAATTGACAGGAAATCATTTCGACAAAGAGGCTGCAAAGTTTTTCATTGAAAAAGCGAATAATAATGTAGGACTTATTATCACAGGTATTGCTCCAATTAAGAGTACATACTGGGGACAGTGGCTTTATGAAAATGAAAAGATGTTCGTGGAATTAAAAGAATTCATGGA
>CAZDAP010000105.1:0-5081 GCA_964503585.1 uncultured Lachnobacterium sp.
TAATCTGTCCAGTGATAGCTCTTGATTCATCACTAGCAAGGAAGAGTAAGATGTTAGCAACATCTTCTGGCATACAGATAGGTACAGAAAGGTTCATATGCTTCTGCATCTGTCCGAACATATCCATGTTAAGTGTTGAAGGATCAATCTTTGCCATTGGTGTAGCGATTGAACTTGGGTTTACAGAGTTACAACGAATGCCTGTACCAGCAAAACGCATAGCAGTATGTTTTGTTAAACCTACTACAGCAGCTTTACTTGTAACATAAGCAGCACCACCTGTACCGAACTGACCAGCTACAGAGTCAAGGTTGATAATAGAACCAGCATTGTTTTTCTTCATTTCCTGAAGAGCTGCTCTTGTACAGTTAATAGTTCCTTTTGTGTTGATACCAAATACCCAATCGATATCATCATCTTCCACGCAGTCGATTGGTTTTAAGCCAGCTTCTAATACACCAGCGTTATTTACTAATACGTCTACTTTTCCGAATGTTTCTACTGTTTTTGCAACAAGGTTTTCAGCATCTTCCTTTTTGGATACGTCGGTCTGTACGATTAATACTTCTCCACCAGCTGCTTTAATTTCTTCTGCAACTTCTTCTAACTGTGGAAGACGGCGTGCACTGATAACGACTTTTGCGCCTTCCTTTGCAAATAATTTTGCTGTTGCTGCACCAACACCAGAGTTACTTCCTGTGATGATAGCAACTTTTCCATCTAAACGACCCATTATTTTATCCTCCTTAGTTTGTTAAAAAAATATCAAAGTCTTTTGACATTATATACACAAATAGGAGTAAAGTCAAGGTTAGAGCAGATAATTAAAGAAGAGTATCTGTGTCAAGGTCTTGTATTTTTTTATAAAAACATTTAAAATTAAAGAATATAATAAGATTGTGCTAGAATGATAATAAAGGGGGATTGTTACCATGGCATTATTTAAAAAGAAGATCGATCAGGATTTGATTGTTGCATTGAATGAATTTCAAGAGGCTGATTATGAAAAGGCTTCGCCTGAATTAAAAAAATTATATGATAACTTAGTTGTTGCTCATAATGGTATCGAAGATGTGTTTAAGAAAAACTTATCTTCGCTATTATATGTATCAGGTTTAGATTTGAAAGTGTCTCATCATATGGACGAATTGCAGGGGATGACAGGAGATGTGGAAAATGCCACAAATATCATTTTTAATGCATCAAAAGATGCTGCAGTAGTTGCAGATGAGGTAAGTGGTCAGCATGAACAACTAACAACTACGATTACAATGGTGGCAACGGATAGTGATGAAGTATATTCAAAGATAGAGCAAGGACAACAGGCACTAACGAACATCAAGAATTTATCTAATACAACGATTGAAGCATCCAAGCAAACGGAAGCGGACATGATTCAGTTGGGAGAAGTCATTAATAGAATTAACGAAGTGATTGACGGAATAAATTCGATTTCAAGTCAAACGAATCTCTTAGCGTTAAATGCATCTATTGAAGCTGCGCGAGCAGGAGATGCAGGACGAGGATTTGCAGTTGTTGCAGAAGAAATTCGTAAACTTGCAGAAGAAACCCAGTCGCTAACATCTACTATGGGAGCATTTGTAGACAATATACGTGTGGCGTCAGAGAAATCCACGCATAGTGCGACGAATACAGTAAAAGCGTTGAATAGTATGTCTGAGAAAATTTCAGAAATATGGGATATCAACGAGGCAAATATGCAAGGTGTAAAAGGTATTGCAGAAAATGTTACATCTTTGGCAGCTGTAAGTGAAGAAATTAGTAGTTCTATGCATGAATTAGAAAATCAAACTACTCAGATTTCAGCACAATGTGAACAACTATCTGAGACTACGGTTCAGATGGGGACTATATCTGAAACGGTAGTGGAATCTGTTAAACCGTTCTATAAAGTAGTAAAGGAACTCAATCTCGCCATAAATGGAATTCATGATATGGGTCAAAGTGCTATTTTCAAAAGAGAAGAACGTACTTATTATTTGTACATGAGATGGATGATGATGTTACCAAAGAATTGGATGCAAACATTCCGCGATATGCTGAATACACAAAAAGTTCAACCTGTTCAGTTAGAAGCAAAGGACAGTGTTTTTGGACAAGTATATGCGGTGCTTACACCAAATGAAGAAGAAGCAATGCCATTTTGGGAATCAGCAGGCAAACATCATCTGGAATTACATAAAAAGGCAAAAGAATTGTATAAATGTATTTCTTCGGGAAGATTTGCAGAGGGAGAATCTATTTATACAGAAATGGAAAAAATTGCAAACAAGATTGCTTCTGATATAGATAAAGTTTTAGCAATTCAGGTTAAGACAGATTATTCGACGTTATTCCAGCAGAAAGCCAATGAGTAAAACAAATAAATTTTTCACTATTTTATACGGGAGGATGTGATTCACGCGAGTCACATCCTCCTAATTTTGTTTATTCCAGTATTGACACGCTGTACTACAAGGTGTAGTATATAAATATACTACAAGATGTAGAACGGAGGTGAATATATATGGCAGAATTGCGAATGGGAGCAGCAGAGGCTAAATTTGCGGATATTATTTGGGAAAAAGAACCTATAGCGTCAGGAGAACTGGCAAAATTGGGGAATGAAAGATTTGAGTGGAAAAAGACCACTTCATTTACAGTATTAAAACGATTGTGCGAAAGAGGAATTTTTCAAAATCAGAACGGGATAGTTACATCATTAATATCAAGGGATGAGTTTTATTCTCGTCATAGCGAGAAGTATGTGGAAGAAACCTTTGGAGGTTCCTTGCCAGCATTTTTGACCGCATTTGGGGCAAGAAAAAAGTTATCAGATAAAGAAATTGATGAATTACAGAAGATTATTGATTCCATGAGGGGGTAATTGTATGCTGGATCAAATATTTATGCAAGTAGTAGACATGAGTAAAACAGCAAGTGTTGTAATCTTGATGGTTTTCATTGTGCGTATGTTCTTAAAGCGTTTTCCTAAATGTATTTCCTATGCATTATGGGGAGTTGTTTTGTTTCGATTACTTTGTCCGATATCCTTTGAATCTATGATAAGCATTATTCCAAGCATGACGCCGACATCTTATCATTATTCATTAGAAGATGAAACACTCTCCATAGAGGAGGCTCGAGGTGCATCCTATCAAGTAATGAAAGATGCTTTTTTAGGAACAGCGAATAACCAGAAGATGGAGACTGATGAGATGCAGGTGGAGACAAATGGCAAAGATAGTATGTTTTCATGGAAGGATATGTTGATATTCTGGGGAAAATATGTGTGGATTACAGGAGTATTTTTGCTTCTGGTTTACAATGGTATTTGTTATGTGAAAATACGTAATAAAACTGCCATGGCAATTCCGTTAAAAGAAAATATCTATGTTGTAGATGAAGATATTTCTCCCTTTGTAATGGGAATTTTTCAACCCAAAATATATGTACCAAATGGCTTAAGTGAACGTGAACAGGAATATATCATCTTGCACGAACGGATTCATATGAAACGTTTGGACCATGTCATAAAATTACTTGCGTTTATTGCACTTTGTATCCATTGGTTTAACCCTTTGGTTTGGCTCGCATTTGTGCTTTCGAGTAGGGACATGGAAATGAGTTGTGATGAAACAGTAATTAAGAAAATGGGAGATGAGATAAAGGCTGATTATTCGGAATCTCTTTTGGCTTTTTCGACAGGGCGGCATTTGGTTCAAGGAACACCATTGACATTTGGTGAAGGTGATATAAAAGGAAGGATAAAAAATATGGCAAATACTAGAATTGTGAAAAAGAGAACCATGTTATTTGTTAGTATAAGTGTTGTTATCTTGGTTTTTTGTTTAATAGCAAATCCGAAATTGTCTTCAGCCGATGAACAGAATATAAAAGAGGAAAACTCTCTAAATTTGACGATGGATATAGAGGAGCACTATATAACCAAAACGGGTGATCCAGCAAATTTATATTATATTGATGAGAACAATATATTATGGGGATGTGGAAGAAATAATGCTGGACAGCTGGGGCAAGGTACACAGGATTATGATTTCCATAGTGAGATGGTGAAAATTGCTGAAAATGTTGTTCATGTGGATTATTCTCAAAGGGATTTTGTCATTTTCCTTACAGCAGATAATAGGTTATATGGGATAGGAAATGCAGGTAGTGGAGCATTGCAACAATATACAGAATTCGATTGGGATAAATATATATCATCAAATTATGAGCATTATTATGTGAGTGAGCCAGTTTTGTTAATGGAAAATGTAATTTATGCACGTTGTGGACAGGATGATGTGGCTTGTTTAACAGAAGATGGTGCAGTCTGGATTTGGGGAACAATATGCAAAAATGGTGGCTACAATTCAGATGAAGTATATTTTGTTGAAAAGCCGTTAAAGGTATTGGAAAATGCAGTATTGGTTACAGGTGGATGGTTTAATCATGCAGCCCTGCTTCAAGATGGAAGTGTATGGACATGGGGATATAATTTTACCGGAAACTGTGGTGTCGCAGAAAAGACTATTGTTACGGAACCAACAAAGGTTGCGGAAGATGTGGTTATGGTTTGGACGGGTTCTGTAGAATACAACGCAGACGTGGATGATATCTCTGATTTTGAGGGAGAATATTCGAGAGCCTTAGAAAATACTATTATTAAAAAGTCGGATGGTTCCTATTGGATTTGCGGAGCAAATGTTGGTACTGAAGAAAAAGTGATACCTTATTACTATGAGGTGAGAGATTATTTAATGATTTGCACACCTGAATTTCATCCATACGAACTAGAAGAAATAGAATAGGTGGGGAATTTGAGAAAAGTGTATAGTTTATGCTTGCATGATTTTAAGACTTCTGAGAATGGCGGAGACGTCAAATATCATATTGAAATGGTGTAGAAACCCATGTGCTTGCGGATGCAGGTGCATGGGTTTTGTTTTGAAAATTGCACGGAAGTATTAGGAAAAGACAATACTTTGTGCAAAAATTAAAATAAACGATAACAAGTGGTAAATTCTTTTAGATATGCTATGTAATGAATTTACATAATAGTGTAAATAATATAGAAT
>CAZDAP010000106.1:0-5080 GCA_964503585.1 uncultured Lachnobacterium sp.
CGTCATCAGTTAGAGTATAACAGAATTTACAGTATTTTACATTCTTTTTTGCTTCGATAATTGCAGAAGATAAAGATTCCACCTGTTCCATTGGCATATTTAGCACATGAAACGCCAGCCTTTGTGCAGATTTTGCTCCAATACCTGGCAAAGAAGAAAACTCTTCTATCAATTTTGAAATTTGTTTGCTATAGTAATCCATTTTTTTCTTGGCTTAGTTAATGATTAGAACATTCCTCCGCCAAGACCTCCTGTGATTTTTGACATAGATGCCTGTGATGCATCGTCAATTTTTCTTAATGCTTCGTTTGTAGCCGCTACGATTAAGTCTTCTAACATTTCGATATCATCTGGGTCTACAACTTCTTCTGCAAGTTTTACTTTTAATACTTCTTTTTTACCGGAAACGGTTACTTCTACTGCACCGCCGCCAGCTGTTGCAGTAGCTTCCATTTCTTCTACTGCTTTCTGGGCTTCTTCCATCTGACGCTGCATTCTCTGCGCCTGTTTCATAAGGTTATTCATGTTTCCTGGCATACCGCCCTGAAATCCACCTCTTTTTGCCATCTATTTTGTCCTCCTGAACTAAAAATTTTCTTCTTCTATTTCAAATTGAATCAAGTCTCGTAAATCTGGTACAGATTCTTTCGCAGAACGACCGCTATCATTTTTACGAATGGTAATTTCTATTTCTTTTCCAATACGTTTGGCAATGATTTCTTTTAATGAATCTACACAATTGGAACGGTTTTCATTCAAATAATTGTAAGCATTATCATCATCAAAAACCAAAAGCAAATCCTGATTATTTCCTAAGGATGTAACTGCTTTTGCCAAATATCCTTTTGTCACTCCGCCAATTTCTGCCAAAATAGATTTCCAATTCTTTATTACCAACCGAATATCTTCTGGTATCGCCTTTGGCAACTGTGGTTTTTCTACTGCTCCACCCAAAACCGCTGTGGCGCCTGTTTGATTGGTTCCTGCTGGCACCTGAGCCACCTGAATACCATTTGCGATTTTTGCTTCAATGCTGGCAATTCGGTCAATCACTGACTCATAATCTTTTTCCATCTGTGGCTTACACAGTTTAATAATGGCAATTTCGATAAGTATGCGCTTTTGTGTGGCATATTTTACTTGATTGCCCAATTCAGAAAAAATACGAATATATCGCATGAGCACTTCTGATTTTATCATATCTGCTTCTTCTTTTAAAGCAGCAAGGTGTTCTTTGGACATATCCAATACATCTTCCATGTCGTCGGAACTTTGTAACAATAGCAGATTTCGCATATACCAGGTAAAATCATTGACCATTTGGCCCATCTCTCGCCCCTCATCTACTAATGTATCTAAGGTACCAATGGCTCCCGTAATGTCTTTATTTATAATCTGCCTCAATAACTGAGAAAAAATTTCTGTATCTACTGCGCCAAGTACTTCCAATACGTTTTCATAGGTAAGGGTTTCACCCAAATGAAATGCAATACACTGATCTAAAAGTGATAATGCATCTCGCATAGAGCCGTCACCTGCTTTTGCTACATAACGAATTGCTCTCTCTTCTACATCCACCTGTTCTTCCTGCATCAAGTCCATGAGACGGGCCGCAATCGTATCAATGGATATACGATGAAAATCATATCTCTGACAACGGGATAATATGGTAATCGGAATCTTATGTGCTTCTGTTGTCGCTAATACAAAAATGACATATGCTGGTGGCTCTTCTAATGTTTTTAATAATGCATTAAAAGCCCCTGGTGAAAGCATATGAACTTCGTCGATAATGTATACTTTAAACCGTCCTTCGGTTGGTCGATAAGTTACCTCTTCACGAATCTGACGAATATTATCCACACCATTGTTGGATGCGGCATCAATTTCAATAACGTTCATGGATGAGCCATCTGCGATAGCCTTACACATGGCACATTCGCCACAAGGACTACCATCTACAGGATGCTCACAGTTAACCGCTTTCGCAAAAATCTTGGCAACAGTTGTCTTACCTGTTCCTCTAGTTCCACAAAAAAGATATGCATGTCCTATACGATCGGCTTTTATTTGATTTTTTAAAGTGGTTACGATATGATCCTGTCCTTTGACATCTTCGAATTCCTGAGGACGGAACTTACGGTACAAAGCCGTATATGACATGGAGTCACCAACTTTCTATTTTAAATTCATGAAATTATTCTGCTTTTTCAGCCTTTTGAGGACGTTCTTTTTTACGTCCGATATACACATTCCACTTTGAATATGCTTCCTGTGCATTTTTTGATTTGTAAATCACATTTTTTTCTTCATCCACAATATCCACTATACTGTACCAGCCTTTGTCATACTGGAACTCTGCCGTTTTATCATCCAATTCTTTGGTACCAAGAACAAATGAGTTAATCACTTGATTATCTCTGTTTTGCTCTCTGTGGTGATTGCGATTATTGTGACCACCGTGGTTACCATGGTTATTGTGGTTGTTATGATGATGATTATGATAATTTGCCATAATTACTCCTTTGATTGCAACACATAATTCACTGCCGCTTTCAACTGTTCATTCTTTTCCAACTCAGGATTTTGCAACAATTCTTTCGCTTCCTCCTCTGTAAAGAGTTCGCGCAAGACCACCTGATGGTTGTTTACAGGAATATAGGAAATCTTTTCATCCGAAATAGATTTTAACACATAATAAGGAACGTGCTCTCCTTTTCCTGCTGGTAATTGTACGATATTATCTACAATACAAACGCCCTGAGTTTCGCTATAAATTTTCTGTTTCTTCTGAAACATCCTCTTACCTCCGAGCTAATGTTTTTATCTTTTATTTTAAAAAACATATTTTGACTTAATTATCATACCATAGATTCCCATTTCTTTCAACGAGGATTACATGCACTTTATTAAAAACATTTTCCAAATCTGGTCTTGAAAAATATTCTAGAATTGATACTATTAATAAGACCAAAATAGAATATAATTAAAAATCATATTTGATTTATGAAAAACGATTGGAGGAATTGTATTATGAAAAAAATCGTTACTATTCAAGATATATCATGTGTAGGAAAGTGTTCTTTAACCGTAGCGCTTCCTATTATTTCGGCCATGGGAGTAGAAACTGCGATTTTACCAACAGCTGTGCTTTCTACACATACCATGTTTCAGAATTTCACCTGCAAAGATTTGACAGACCAGGTAGAACCAATTGCGGAACATTGGAAAAAAGAGAACTTTCAATTTGATGCCGTTTATACTGGATACCTCGGTTCTTTTGAACAGATTGATTTGATGAAAAACTTCTTTGAAGATTTCAAAACAGAATCTAATCTCCTTTTTGTGGACCCTGCCATGGCAGATAACGGAAAACTCTATCCTGCTTTTGACGAGGCCTTTGCAAAATATATGGCAACACTTTGTGGTAAAGCAGACATTATTGTGCCAAATATTACTGAGGCTTGTTTTATGACTGGAATGGAGTACAAGACAGAGTATGATGAAGACTATGTAAGAGAAATGCTTGTACGCCTCTGTGATTTGGGCGCAAAAATCAGTATCTTAACTGGTGTTAGTTTTTCAGAAGGCAAGACTGGTGTTATGGGATATGATAAGGAAAAAGACGAATATGCATACTATGAACATGACAAACTTCCAGTAAGTTATCATGGAACTGGGGATATCTTCTCTAGCACATGCGTTGGTGCTATGATGAATGGTATGGATTGGAAAGAAGCTGTAAAAGTGGCTGCAGATTACACCGCAGAATGTATTCGACTCACTTTAGAAGATCCTGCAAAACCTTGGTACGGGGTGAATTTTGAACAGGCGATTCCTTATCTGGTAGATCGAATTCGCAAATAAATACTTAAAATCAATTTTAAAAGGCGCTCTCACAAAATATGAGAAGCGCCTTTCTTTTTCTATTGGAATAACTTCGTGGAATAATAACGGTCTCCGCTATCTGGAAGGAGAACAACAATCGTTTTTCCTTCGGATTCTGGCCTCTTAGCTACTTCTACAGCAGCTGCAAGGGCACCACCAGATGAGATTCCTACGAGAAAACCTTCTTCTATGCCAATGAGTTTACCATACTCAATGGCTTCATCGTCTTCGATGGTAATGATTTCATCATAAATATTTTGATTTAAGATACTAGGGGCAAACCCTGCACCAATACCCTGAATACCATGTGCACCACCTTTTCCTGTGGAAAGAAATGGGGACGCTGCTGGCTCCATAGCGATAACCTTTATTTCTGGGTTCATATCTTTTAGATATTCACCAGTACCTGTGATTGTTCCTCCAGTACCAACCCCTGCTACGAAGTAATCAATACGACCATCTGTGTCGCGCCAAATTTCTGGACCAGTGGTTTTACGATGTGCAGCTGCATTTGCTGGATTGTCAAACTGTGCTGGAATAAAACTGCCTGGAATGCTGGCCTGAAGTTCTTCTGCTTTTGCAATAGAACCTTTCATACCGAGTGTTCCATCGGACAGAACAATTTCTGCACCGTAGGCTTTGATGATGTTACGACGTTCTACACTCATGGTGTCTGGAATAACAATAATACACTTATAGCCTTTGATAGCTGCCATAGAAGCCAAACCAATCCCTGTATTCCCTGAGGTTGGCTCAATAATTGTAGCACCAGGCTTCAAAAGACCATCTCTTTCCGCCTGTTCTATCATTTCTTTGGCAACACGATCTTTTGCCGAACCCGCAGGATTTAGATATTCTAATTTTGCTAAAAGGCGGCATTTTAAGCCGTATTTCTCTTCAATATTGGTAAGTTCTACGAGAGGAGTATTTCCAATTAGTTCTGATACGTTATTGTAGATTTTTCCCATTTCTAATCCCTACTTTCTATCAATCGTGCCACCACATAACACATAATCATCTTTATAAAATACCGCTGCCTGACCTGGTGTCATAGCACGCTGTGGCTCATCAAAACGACAAAGCACTCTGCCATCTTCCAATAAGGTGAGTTTACAAGGTGCCCCCTTATGAGAGTAGCGAACCTTACCGATTGCTTCCACTTCTTCCCCAGCCTTTAATTCTGGCATACCCA
>CAZDAP010000107.1:0-5080 GCA_964503585.1 uncultured Lachnobacterium sp.
TAGAATGTGAACCTATTCCAGATACACATCTTCACGTATGTCAGGTAGACTGTGGTGAACATGGCACCTTCCAGATTTGCTGTGGTGCAGATAATGTACATGCTGGTGGGAAATTCCCAGCTGCTTTAGTTGGTGCAACTGTATATGCAACAGCAAAAGACCATAAGACAGTAGAAGGTGTTATGACCATCGGAAAAGGTAAATTACGTGGTGTAGAATCTCATGGTATGCTTTGTTCTGGTGTTGAACTTGGTGTAAATGAAAATATGTTCCCAGGCGCAGATTATAATGGACTTTTAGTATTGCCAGAAGATGCTCCAGTAGGTGCAGATGTAAAGCCAATTCTTGGATTGGATGATTGGATTTTTGATATTGGAATCACTGCAAACCGTCCTGATTGCCAGAGTATCGTAGGTATTGCAAGAGAAATCGCTGCTGTACTTGAAAAACCATTTAAAGCACCAGCTTTAGATTATACAGAAGACGACGTAACAATTGATAATTTCAAAGTTACTGTAGATTGTCCAGAACTTTGTCCAAGATATAGCGCACATTATGTGCATGATGTAAAAATTGAAGAATCACCACTTTGGATGAAACGCAGATTACAATTAGTTGGAATCAACGCAATTTCCAATGTAGTTGATATTACAAACTACATCTTAAAAGAACTTGGACAGCCAATGCACGCATTTGATTATACCACATTAGAAGGTGATGCAATCAATGTTCGTCGTGCTACAGAAGGTGAAAAGATTGTTACATTAGATGAAGATGAATTAACACTTACTACAGAAAATATGTTGATTTGTGATGGTGTAAAACCAGTTGCTTTAGCAGGTGTTATGGGTGGTTTAAACTCAGAAATCAAAGATACAACAACAACTGTATTATTTGAATCTGCAAAATTTGCTCGTGACAACATTCGTCGTACTTCAAGAGCAGTAGGTAAATCTTCTGATTCAAGTGCTCGATATGCAAAGGGTGTTGACGAATATGCAACAGTTATGGCTATGAAACGTGCCCTTCATTTAATAGAAGAATTAAATTGTGGTAAAGTTGGTAAATTACATGTAGATGTAAACACAGGAAACAGTGTTGAACCACGTGAATTATCTGTAAGCATTGCGAAAGTAAATGCTGTACTTGGTATTACAGTTCCAAATGAAGATATTATTCGTATCATGACAAATCTTTGTTTCGAACCAAAGGTTGATGGTGACACACTTACACTTCAGATTCCTGCATATCGTGAAGATATGGAAACATATCAGGATGTAGCAGAAGAAGTGATTCGTATGTATGGTTATGAACATATCACACCTACATTCTTGGCAACTGCAACAGTTACATCTGGTGGAGAAACAGTAGAACAGAAAACAGAAATGAGACTCAAAAAAGCCCTTTGCGGTACAGGTGCTCATGAATGTATTCATTATTCATTCTTCTCACCATCAGACCTTGATTTATTACGTTTACCAGAAGATGCGCCAGAACGCCATGCTATCCGTATCATGAATCCACTTAGTGAAGAAATCTCTATTATGAGAACAACACTTGCAGCATCCATGATTCATGCAGTAGAACGTAATCAAAAGAAAGCAAACTTAGAAGGAAGACTTTACGAAGTAGCAAAGAAATTCATTCCAAAGGAACTTCCATTAGTAGAGTATCCTGAAGAACGTCAGACACTTTGCGTAGCAGTATTTGGTGAAAAAGAAAACTTCTTCACATTAAAAGGAATTGCTGAAACTGTAGCAAAAACATTACATGTTGATTTCGAATATGCACCAGCAACTAAAACTTTCTTACATCCATTCCAGACAGCAAGTATTAGCTGCGAAGGTGAAGAAATTGGTTACCTTGGAACACTTTCTTACGAAATTATGGATGAATGTGATATGCGTGTACCTATGTATTTGATGGAAATTGATTTAGAATCTCTTACAAAATACTATGGTAAAAAAGCAATGTTTACACCACTTCCAAAATTCCCAGAAGAACAGCGTGACTTGGCTATCGTTGTAGACAAGACAGTATCTTGTGGTGAAATTGAAAAAGTGATGAAAGAAGCATGTAAATATATTACAAATATTAAACTGTTTGATATTTACGAAGGTGCTCAGATTGGAGAGGATAAGAAGAGTATGGCATTTACTGTATTATTCACTCCGAAGGACGAAGCATTTGGTCCAGAATCTGTAGATGCATTCGTTAAGAAAATTTTAAAACAGCTTGGCAAAAATCTTGGTGCTGAGCTTAGAAGTTAATTTGGAGATTTTATGGAACAATTATTAAAATCAGATTTTTATTTTGATTTACCAGAAGAATTAATTGCTCAGGATCCATTAGAAGACCGTTCTAGTTCTCGTTTGCTTGTGTTAGATAAAAACACAGGCGACGTGGAACATCACGGTTTTCGTGATATTTTAAATTATTTAAATGAAGGTGACTGTCTGGTAATCAACAATACAAAGGTTATTCCTGCACGTCTTATGGGAGAACGTGAGGGTACTGGAGCATCTATTGAGGTGCTACTGTTAAAACGTAAAGAAAATGATGTCTGGGAAACCTTAGTAAAGCCTGGTAAAAAAGCAAAGCCGGGTACAAAGATTTTGTTTGGAAATGGATTATTAGTTGGTGAAGTAATAGATATTGTAGAAGAAGGGAATCGATTGATACAGTTCCATTACGATGGAATTTTTGAAGAAATCTTAGATCAGTTAGGTCAGATGCCACTTCCACCATATATTACACACCAGTTACAGGACAAGAATCGTTATCAAACCGTGTATGCAAAACATGATGGTTCTGCTGCGGCACCTACAGCGGGTCTGCATTTTACTCCAGAACTCTTAGAGCAGGTAAAAGCAAAAGGCGTAGAAATTGCTGAGGTAACCCTTCACGTTGGTCTTGGTACGTTCCGTCCAGTAAAAGAAGATAACCTATTAAATCATCATATGCATTCTGAGTTTTATAATATTGAACAGTCAGAAGCGGATAAGATTAATAAGGCGAAATCTACGGGAAAACGTGTAATTTCCGTAGGTACAACAAGTACCAGAACCTTAGAATCTGCGGCAGATGAAAATGGAATGTTGAAGGCTTGTAGTGGTTGGACAGAGATATTTATATATCCTGGATACCAATTTAAAGTAATTGATGCTTTAATTACGAATTTCCATTTGCCAGAATCTACACTTGTAATGCTGGTTTCCGCTTTGGCAGGAAGGGAACATGTATTAAATGCATATAAGCAAGCGGTAGAAGAACGATATAGATTCTTTAGTTTTGGGGATGCGATGTTTATTGTAGATATTTCCCAATAAGTAAATCTTGTAAAAAATGTGAAATCGTACTATGATGAAATCATAGAAGAGGAAAGGTTGGAGTATGCTATGGAGGAAAAAAGAAAAGCTCAGCGTCTTGATTTAGATGTAGCTATTGAATTAAGCCGTATAGATGAAGGCGATGGTATTACCATGGTTAAAATGGTAAATGTAGATGTAGTTGATTTATCCAGGAGTGGAGTAGGTTTCTCTACGAAGCAGGAGTTATCTGTTGGGAGTTTTTATAATACTAAAATTCAAATTTGGACAAAAGATATTATCGAAGCAATTATTAAGATTGTTCGATGTACAGAAAGCGAAGATGGATATCATTACGGAGCAATTTTTGTAGGTATGATAGATAAGGATGCTTTGAAAATCGATGTTTACCAAATGTTTTTTGGTGAAGAAAATAAAAATATATAGTGATGTTGAGTTAGGTGAACATGAGTAATAGTGATATATATGGAATAAGGAAAGTTGAAACACCTCATGACATTTTTACTAAAGTTCCTGGTTCAAAGAGTATTACAAATAGGGCTTTGTTAATCGCTGCTTTAGCAAAAGGTACAAGTGTTATTCATGGGGTATTATTTAGTGATGATTCTCGTCACTTTATGCAGGCTCTTTATGATTTGGGTTTCCCTATTCATATTGATGAAGAAAATGCCATTGTTACCATTGAGGGATATGGTGGAGAAATTCCAAACGAAGAAGCTGAGGTTTATGTGGGAAGTGCAGGTACTGCAGCTCGCTTTTTAACTGCTTTTTTAGGTTTGTCCAAAGGTCGTTATCGTATGACTTGTTCTGAACAGATGAAAAAACGTCCAATGAAAGAACTTTTAGTGGCATTGGAAGAAATGGGTTCAGAAATTACATATGAAGAAGAACCATATTGCTTTCCATTTGTTATTGGAAATTTTAATTGTAAAAAGAGTAAGGTTACCATTGATGTAGAAAAGAGTAGTCAGTTTTTAAGTGCTCTTCTCATTAGTTTGGTTATGTTACCACAGAATTTTATGATTAAAGTATCTGGCAGTCATGGTATGGCCTATGTTAATATGACAATGCGCATGATGCAGCAATTTGGTGTTCCAGTGGAACGAACAATTACAGGTGCTTATCGAAGAAAACACGAAATTTGTTATGAAGCAAAAGAATATACAGTAGAACCAGATGTATCTGCGGCATGTTATTTTTATGCTTTATGTCCTTTGTTGCGTGTAAATGTAAAAGTAAAAAATGTGCATATGGATTGTTTACAAGGAGATATTAAATTCTTAAAAGTTTTGGTTCGTATGGGATGTAAGATTGATGATCAGGAAGATGGAGTTTTATTAATTCCACCAAAGGATAAGTTTTTAGGTGGTTCCTATGACTTATCTAGTTTTTCAGATCAGGCTTTGACTTTAGCAGCAATTGCACCTTTTGCATCTTCTAAGGTTTGTATCATGAATGTTGGTCACATTCGTTATCAAGAATGTAATCGAATTGATGCTATTGTAAAAAATCTTTCAAAAATGGGAATTGCAGCCATTGAACAGGGAAATAATGTATTCATTTTACCAGGTACGCCAACAGGTTGTCAGGTAGAAACTTTTGATGATCACAGAGTTGCCATGGCATTTTCATTAGTTGGAACTATGGTGGATGGAATTGAGATACAGAATCCAGGTTGCACAAGAAAAACATTTGAAAATTATTTTGAAGTGTTGGAAGAGAGTATTTATTAGGTTTTATAAGAAAAAATG
>CAZDAP010000108.1:0-5070 GCA_964503585.1 uncultured Lachnobacterium sp.
CCTTTTTATTAGAACCTGCAAATTCTACTTCACTAGCACCTGTAATATTTTTATTGATCGCCCTTACCTTGCTGGCATTTAGAATGGTAGATTTTGCAACTCGTACAAAGTTACCTGGCAACAAATCCTCCAATTCATAAAGCCGATATTTTGTTTCATAAATCTGCGTCGCTGTATGTACGACAACACCACTTGCATCTGTCTCAAAGAAAAGAATTTCATCAATGGTTATGTAATATTCTTTCTCACCTCTAGAGACCTCTAGTTGCATTCTGGAATTAACAGCATCTGTGACTCGCTTTTGAATGGATATCACATCTTCACTTAAAGACTTACATCGAATGACGATCTCTTCTTCTGCAAGCCCGTCATCAATTTCAATTTTTATCTTCATAACGTCTCCTGTTCTTTTGATAATTGCATTATAAAAAAAGAGCCTCTTGATGTAAATACCTTTACACCAAGAGGTTAATTTTTAAATCTAAGAGGTTAAATTCTTTCTAAGATTTCTTTCGCAGTTTCTAATTCTGTATTATCAATTCCATAGAACTCACCTTTGTCTGCAGCTTCTGCATAAGCTGGATTCAATGGTAACTTACCAAGAAGATTTACACCTAACATATTGGCAACTTCTTCAATTTTACTTTCACCGAAAATTTTAATTTCTTTTCCACAGTCTGGACATTTTAAATAACTGAAGTTTTCTACTACACCCAGTACAGGAATGTTCATCATGTTCGCCATGTTGTAGGCTTTCTTTACAATCATCTGTACCAATTCCTGAGGAGATGTAACAATCACAATACCATTTACAGGAAGTGACTGGAATACAGTTAATGGAACATCTCCTGTTCCTGGAGGCATATCTACGAAAAGATAATCAATATCTCCCCAATATGTATCGCTCCAGAACTGTTTTACAACACCTGCGATAACGGGACCTCTCCAAACTACTGGAGCTTCTTCATTATCCATCATTAAGTTAATGGAGATAATCTTAACTCCATCCTTGCTTTCCATTGGGATGATACCTCTTTCATCTCCCATAACCTGTCCTTTTACACCAAACATCTTTGGAATCGATGGACCTGTAATATCTGCATCAAGAATACCTACTTTATATCCGGCTTTTGCCATCATAGATGCTAAAGAAGAAGTAACAAAGGATTTACCTACACCACCTTTACCACTTACAACACCAATTACGTGTTTTACATTGGAAAATGCATTCATCTCCTCTAACATACTTGTTTTTTCTTTGCTTGGACATCCTTCACAACTACTTTTACCACAGGTAGATGCACCACTGCAGCTTGTATTTTCTGGCATTTTAAATTCCTCCTAATCTATATGATATCCTGGTCATTCCCAAGATTGCACGTTTTTACGCCTAAATTTTAGTTTACACCTTTACGGCTGGTTTATCAATCGTAATTACGACAAAATAATTTTTACCAATATGCTGCCATACTCTTTCTTGAATCATTTTTTTCGTTTCTTCATCTGACAAATAGAATTCAAATGGTACAACCACGTCAAAAATCATATTGGTATGAGTTTCTCCAAATACAACACGGAAATCATGAAGTGTCAGTTTGTCCCCGATACCTTTCACAACATCTACGCATTGTTCTTTTAAATCAGTTACTCTTTCATCCGTAGTAACAACTGGGTCCATATGTATCGTTGTAAGACATCCTAATTCTGCACGGAACTTCATCTCCAAATTATCAATTACATCATGCATTACGAGGATATCTCCTTCTGCAGGAACCTCTGCATGAAGTGAAATAATTCTACGCCCTGGACCATAATCATGCACGATTAAATCATGAACACCAATAATCGTTTTTTCATCAAAGGTCAACACCATGTCTTCTATCTGCTGTACAAACTCTGGGTCTGGTGCTTCTCCTAACAGTGGACTTAGTGTTTCACGAGCAGCATTAATACCTGCTACAAAAATTAAAATCCCCACTGCAATGCCGCAGAATCCATCAATCTGCACATCTGTAAAATGGCCGATAACTGTCGCTACCAAAACTACTGCTGTAGAAATACAGTCACTTAAACTGTCGGTAGCTGTTGCTTTCAACGTGCCGGACTCAAACCGTTTTCCATATAAAAAATTGTAGTATGCCATATAGCATTTTCCAATGATGGATGCAACCAAAATAACAAGAACCACAACCGAAAACTCTACAGGTGTTGGATTTAAAATCTTGTCTATGGAATCTTTTACTAATTCGAATCCCATCATAAGAATAACTGCTGATACCACAAGTCCAGATAAATATTCAATTCTTCCATGTCCAAATGGATGATCTGAATCTGGCTTCTGCTCTGCTAATTTAAATCCGATTAAGGTAACTAGAGAAGAGCCCGCATCTGATAAATTGTTAAAAGCATCCGCTGTAATCGCAATCGAATTACTAATAGCACCTGCTATAAATTTCCCTATAAATAAAAGTATATTTAAAAAGATACCTACGATACCACAAAGTTTACCGTAGGCACTTCTTTTTTTATCTGCAGAATAATTTTCTACACCCATCATTTTTGCTAATAATGCAACCATAACGAAACCTCTTTTTACCGGCTATTCTACAAATCCCCATCTGTTAAATGGATAGTATGTAAAAATCGCTTTTCCGATAATTTTATCTTCTGAAACATATGGGGTCTTCCAATAGCGGGCATCCGCTGACCCATTTCTGTTATCTCCTAAAACAAGATAACTATCTTCTGGAACCTGAAATTCATAAGGCCCTGTTCCTGCGATCCATTCCTCTTTCAAATAAGATTCTTCCAATGGAATCTCGGAATCATTAATGTATATTTTTCCCTCATTGATATAGACCGTTTCCCCAGGCAAACCTATAATTCGCTTTACGTACTTTTGCGTTTCATCATCTGGAAAATAGAAGAAAATAATATCTCCTCTTTCTGGTTCATCCAACAAATACGCAACTCGCAGTCCCAAAATATTATCCCCTGGCAAAATGGTATTTTCCATGGAACCTGTTGGAACTTTGGCATTAATAATGATATAACTCTTCAAAAGAAATACCACCACTACTGTAACCACAATAGTATACAGTATACTTTTTAATTCCTTTTTCCAATCTATTTCATCATCTGCATCGTTTTTTCTCTTTTTATGGGTTGAATTATTTGAAAGAAGAATACGAATTTCATCCTCTTCTTCATTTAGATCTAACACTTCAATATCATCTAATCTCATATTATCCCTAACTAGCTGGCTCTAAATTTTTCTCGATAGCCTCAGCAACACGCGATTTTACCAATGTCGCAATTTCATTGGTCTTTAAATCTTTATATTCTTCATAGTAGATTGGCTCTAAATAATGCAACTGCACCTTTAGTGGATCGCAGCCATCCTGGTCTAACACCTTAAAACTGTCAATCAACGCAAACGGCACAATTGGCACCTTTGATTTTGCTACACACTTAAATGTGCCTGCATGAAATTCTCCCATGTTGTTTCCATCTTTGCTTCTGGTGCCTTCTGGGAAAATAATCATATTTCTTCCATCCTGAAGGTCTTTCGTAACACTCTGAATTACCTTCATGGACTGACGAACATCATCTCTATCCATTGGATAGGAATGTGTACACTGTACAATCTGTTTTAAAAATGGAATATCATTTAATTCTTTTTTCAGAACTGCTGCCAATGGTCTTTCAAAACTATCCACAATCGCTACGATATCAAAAATCCCCTGATGATTTCCGCACATAAGAAAACCATCTTTTTCTGGAATGTTTTCTAACCCTGTTACCTGCAAATCAATATTTCCTGACTTACACACATGCTTTAAAATATAACGGATGTGTTTATACTTTTCTTCGTAACTATACTCATCTGTGTGCTTTGCATATTTACATAATTTTATCCACGCTGCAGGTACAACTAAGATATTTTTCAGCACTACCATTACTAATCGATTCAAAACAATTCCCTCTTTTCTATCTCTTGTATCAATGTATCTTCTCTATTTCCCAATCATCTTACAATTATCTTTTAGGTCGACAGGAAATACCTACACCTAATGCACCTTCGCCTGTATGGCAGCAAATTCCTAAAGATAAATTGCCTGCAAGTACATCCATACCTGGAAAAGCAGCCTTTACTTCTTCTACCCACTCTGCGGTTGTTGCTTCATCCGCACTGGTTGCAACTAAAAGATATGCCTCGCCTCTATCATGGTATTCCTTGAAGGTTACATCCAAATCGTTCTGGATCGCATCTAACATTTCTTTTTTCGCCTTTTTCATACCACGGCTCTTCTTATAAGTATCGAGAACGCTTACCCCAAGTTTTAAAATTGGCTTGATGTTAAGCATGGTTCCAAGTGCTGCTGTAGTAGGAGAAATACGTCCACCTTTTTTCAAGAATTCCAATGTCTCTACCGCAATATAGATAGACATCTTTTCTTTCTCTGCTTCTAAAACCTCTTTGATTTTTTCTGCGCTGAAACCTTCTTCTACCATCTCTTGTGCATCCATAATAGAACGAACAAGTGGTGTAGAAACTCGACCATTATCTACAACAAAAACTTTTCCTTCAAACTCGTCCTCCTGTGCCAGCATCATGGCTGTTCCACAAGAACCACTCAGTCCACTACTCATAGGAATATATACAAGTTCATCGTATTCTCTTAATGCATCTTTCCAGAATTCCATAACTGCTTCTGGTGAAGGCTGAGAAGTAGATACCTTTTTATCAGCATTTAACTGTTCGAAAAACTCTGCTCTCGTGATAGATACTTCTTCATAATAACATTCTTCCTCTACATAAAATGGCATTGGCAATACACGAACATTCATATCTTTTGCCATTTCTGGAGTAATTCCACTGTGACTATCTGTTGCAATTCCTATTTTACTCATTTCTTTGCGCCTTTCTTACTTTTATAAAACTAAAGTACTATCCTATCTATTATAGTCTAAAGTAGGTAGGTTTGTAAAATGTTAACGAATAAATTTTTTATAAATAAAAAAGCCCCGAGAGCGTAATCGCCCCCGAGACCTTTTGTGCATAATAAA
>CAZDAP010000109.1:0-5005 GCA_964503585.1 uncultured Lachnobacterium sp.
CGATGAATTTACCAATCATAGAATGTTCGGATGTACCGATGAGGTAAAGGTCTTCCCCTTCGATTTTGTACATCATGGCATCCATTTCTTCGAAACTCATAACGCCAGTAACTACGTTAGAACGAATCATGAAAGGTGGGATGCAATATGTGAATCCACGATCAATCATGAAATCTCTCGCATAAGAAATCACTGCTGAATGAAGTCTAGCAATATCTCCCATGAGGTAATAGAAGCCGTTTCCTGCTACTTTACCTGCTGCTTCCATGTCAATACCATTGAATTTTTCCATGATTTCTGTATGATATGGAATCTCAAATTCTGGAACTACTGGTTCACCAAATTTTTCGATTTCCACGTTACAGCTATCGTCTGGACCAATAGGTACAGATGGATCAATGATGTTTGGAATTGTCATCATAATCTTAGTTACTTTTTCACTTAACTCTTTTTCTAATACTTCGAGTTCTGCAAGACGAGCAGCATTTGCACTAACCTGTGCTTTTACTTCTTCTGCTTCTTCTTTCTTGCCCTGGCCCATCAACATACCAATCTGTTTGGAAAGTTTATTTCTGTTAGCACGGATTTCGTCAGCTTCCTGCTGAGTCTTTCTAGCCTGTTCATCTAATTCAATTACTTCGTCTACTAATGGAAGTTTGTGTTCCTGAAATTTCTTACGAATATTTTCTTTTACAACTTCAGGATTTTCTCTTAAAAATTTAATATCGATCATATTGCCTCCAAGTTATTTATAATCATTATCTGCTATTGTACTATTTCATATTCTAAAAATCAAGAAAGACCTTGATTTTATTGGCATATTTTGTCATATATCAGATTTTTCCTATTTCATAAAATACAACACAGCGGCTACTTCCGCCACAAAGATAGCTGGTATACCATACTTAAAATACCAATGCTTCGTCTTATGACGAAAAGTCTCCATACCAATCCAGACACCCAGACCGCCACCAACTACCGCTATGGTAAAAAGAGTTTTTTCGGGTATACGCCACGCCTTTGCCTTTGCTTTCGCCTTATCAATTCCCATAGCTAAAAACCCTATTACATTCACTATCCCTAAATATATCAGAATAATATCCATTTGTTACCCCTCTAAATACGCTTTAATTTCTATTTCATTTTTTTACTTGTAATCCTCATCTTCATCTCGTACCACAATTCGGTTGCAATAAATATAGAAGAGTAAGAACCACAAATCAAACCTACCATAAGAGGAAGGGCAAATTCTTTTATGGCTGGAACACCTAAAATAAACAACAATAGTACCATGATAAATGTTGTTATGGAAGTGTTAATACTTCTGGAAAGTGTCTGTGTCAGCGAATTATTTGCAATCTCATATAATTTTGCAGGAGTTTCCACATCCATACCATGCATATTTTCACGAATACGGTCAAATATAACAATCGTGTCATTAATCGAATACCCCACAATCGTAAGTATGCAGGCAATAAAGGTATTACCAACTGTAATACGAATTAATACATAGGCAGTAATTACCACCAGCACATCGTGGAGCAAAGCAATAATTGCACTTGTAGCAAAACGTATATCTTTAAAGCGTAAACGGATATAAATCAACATACAAATACAAGATACAAAAACAGCCATAACGGCACTATTTCTCATTTCATCACTTATTGTCGAACTAATACTTTGAGAAGTAATCGTATTTTCATCCACACCAAACTGCTCCACCAACATTGCATTTACCGCTTCTCGTTCTTCCAATGTGAGTGTTCTTGTTTTTAATACAATCGCTGTACTTTCATCAACTGTAGTTGCCTGCACAGTAGAACCATCAATACAGGCCGATACATATGGGATAATATTTTCTTCTATCTCATCAATAGTATATTCTTTTCCAAAGTCTACTGTAGTAGAGGTTCCTCCATCAAATTCAATACCATAGTTTAATGCTTTTCCTGTAGTAGTTCCAAAATAAACAAGTCCTACCGCCCCTGCAGCAATGACTACTGCTGAAATAGCAAACCAAACACCTCTATATTTCATAAAATCTATGGTTTTGATTTCTCTTGCACGACCATATAATTTTTCATTTTTTAATCCAATTGCAAACAACGCCTGCATCAAATATTTTGTAATAAAAAGCGCTGTTATCATTGACATAACAATGGAAATCATAAGTGTATATGCAAAACCTTTTACTGTACCTGAACCCAATATCATCAATACTGCGGCTGCTATAAATGTGGTCACGTTACCATCTACAATAGCAGACATCGCTTTTTTATAGCCTTCTCGAATAGACATAGATACGGATTTTCCACTGGAAATTTCTTCGCGAATACGTGCAAAAGTAACCACATTGGCATCAACCGCCATACCAATACCCAAGATAATACCAGCGATACCTGGTAAGGTTAGTGTAATCTCAAACAACTGTACAAAAACAATTGTTGCAAATGTATAAATAGTTAATGCAATAGACGCAACTACACCTGGCAAACGATACATAATAATCATGAATAACATAACTAAAAGCAATCCAATTCCTGCTGCTTTTATGCTTGTCTCTAGAGCACTACTACCTAATTGTGCTCCTACTACGTTGGATTCTAATTCTTCCAACTTCAAGCTAATAGCACCAACTCGAATAAACGTCGCCAACTCCTCTGCATCTGCATAATCACTATGTCCAGAAATCACACACTGTCCATTGGTAATTGCACTTTCTACTACTGGTACACTTACAAAATGATCATCATAATAAATACCAATCGTGGAACCAGTCTGTGCTGCTTTTGTAGTTGCTTCTGCAAAAACCTCTGCTCCTTCATCTGTAAGCGTTAAGGATACAATTGGTTCCTGCGCACCATACTGATTTGTCTGGTACCCTGCTTCCGCAGATTTTACATCATTTCCTGTCAATATAACAGAACCATTTTCAATCAATTCTTCTAATTCATAATTAAGTACATAAGGAACTTTTTCTTCACTATTTTCATCATAGGAATAATTGGCTTTCCCCTGTTCATTTTCTTCTAAAATAAAATACAATGTACCAGGACTACCTAATTCCTCTAGTACTGCATTGGCATCAAATACACCTGGAATTTCTACCGTAATACGATCATCGCCAACCTGATATACCGCATACTCCGTACTATAATTTTCAGCACGTTCTTCCAATTTTGCAATGGTGTCATTAATATCTGTCTGGCTAGGATTATCTGTCATAATCTGATATGTGATAGATACACCACCTGACAAATCCAATCCTAAAATAATAGAATTGTCCCCTTTTTCGGTAGTTGCCTGTAACACCTGCATCGCATAGGTGCCAAAGCCTATCAAAAGCGCAACTATTAAAAGAATAGTCGCTATTGCCTTATTTTTTCTCATTTCATTTATCCTTTCTATGCTACAATTCCTAATGGCAAAAATTGTAACATAGATAACTGCTTTTTACAATATCCGCCCCAAACATGCGCTTCCCACTAAAAGCATCCAAATCATAAGAAAACGAGATGTTATCTGATATGGCTGCTGAAAAACTATAACAGAAACTCCTAAAAGAATTCCCATAAAAAAACTACTTGTCAATATCCCTTCTATCATCTTTCGTCCCATTTTCATTGGCTCTTTATTTATTATTTTTTGAACCACCCCTCCAGCAAATCCTGTCAGAATATATGTAAGCGTAATCCCCATTAATGCTTTGTCGGCTTTCCATTTATAAATATAGGAAAAAGCACTCACCCCTAATAAGCAAAGAATGGATACAATTGACATAATAATAATTGTAATAATTAGATTTCTGATTTTTCGCATAGGCATACCTCCGTATATGCCATTTTATGTGTATACATGATGGAAAATACTTTTTTCATACAGTTTACTGGGACTTTTTAGCTAAATCCGCACGTGATTTTTATACAAAGCAAACATGCTGTTCATATTAAAAGCTGGTAATAAAACAAAACGTGCACCAAAGGTGCACGAACAATTCCCGAGTGGCGGAGCCACTCACTTATTTTGTTTAGACAAGCTAGCTCGCGTTACGGCGCGTTGCGCCTACTCCGCTCGCTACTTGTCTAAACAGTTCTGAACTAAATCATAATTATAATTCACAGTTGTTTACTGTTCTTGGGAATGGCACAACGTCACGAATATTGCTCATACCTGTGAGGTACATTACGCAACGTTCGAAACCAAGACCGAAGCCTGCATGTCTAGCAGAACCATATTTACGAAGATCCAGATAGAATCCATAATCTTCTTCGTTAAGTCCCATTTCCTGAATTCTTGCAAGAAGTTTGTCATAGTCGTCTTCACGCTGGCTACCGCCGATGATTTCACCGATACCAGGTACGAGACAGTCTACTGCTGCTACTGTTTTTCCGTCTTCGTTGAGTTTCATATAGAATGCTTTGATATCCTTTGGATAGTCAGTAACGAATACTGGACGTTTGAATACTTCTTCTGTTAAGTATCTTTCATGTTCAGTCTGTAAATCACAGCCCCAAGATACTTTGTAATCGAAGTTGTCGTTGTTCTTAGAAAGAATGTCAATAGCTTCTGTATAAGTTACACGAGCGAAGTCATTACTTACTACGTTTTCGAGACGGTCAAGAAGTCCTTTGTCTACGAAGTTATTGAAGAATGCCATTTCTTCTGGAGCATGTTCAATGACATAGTTGATGACATATTTAAGCATGCTTTCTGCAAGCATCATGTTGTCTTCTAAATCAGCAAAAGCGATTTCTGGTTCGATCATCCAGAATTCAGCTGCATGACGTGTGGTGTTAGAATTTTCTGCACGGAAGGTTGGTCCAAATGTGTAGATATTCTTGAATGCCATAGCATAGGTTTCACCATTTAACTGTCCTGAAACAGTAAGGTTTGTAGGTTTGTTAAAGAAATCCTGTGAGAAATCTACTTTTCCATCTTCTGTCATAGGCACATTGTTCAAATCAAGTGTTGTTACCTGGAACATTTCACCAGCACCTTCACAGTC
>CAZDAP010000110.1:0-4994 GCA_964503585.1 uncultured Lachnobacterium sp.
CTTATTACTACTTTAGAAAATGTAAATGTTTTAAATAGTGAGGGATTCATTAAAGCAATTCGTAAAGAATTAGAAGCAATGTTATAGTATTTGCATAAGGAGGTACTGATTGTGGAAAAAGGAATCTCACAGGCTGTCATTCGACGTATGCCAAGATATTATAGATATTTAGGAGATTTGTTGGAGTCAGGAGTAGAAAGAGTATCATCTAGTGAACTTAGCAAACTCATGAACGTTACTGCATCTCAGATTCGTCAGGATTTAAATAATTTTGGTGGGTTTGGACAGCAGGGGTATGGATATAATGTACGTTTTTTACATGAAGAGATTGGTAAAATTCTTGGTTTAACGGAAATTCACTATATGGTTATAATTGGTGCTGGTAATTTAGGACAGGCCATTGCAAACTATGGCAGATTCGATCGTTTGGGATTTGTGACAGTTGCATTATTTGATGTCAATCCAGATTTAATCGGAAAAGAAGTGCGTGGCATTAAAATTCATGCATTAGATGAACTAGAAGAATTCTGTAAAAATAATACAGTAGACATTGCAGCACTTACCATGCCAAAACAGACTGCTGAAAATACAGCACAGCGTTTAGTAGATTTAGGTGTACATGCAATTTGGAATTTTGTTCACGTGGATTTAGACGTAAAAAATGAAGATGTAGTTGTAGAAAATGTTCATTTATCCGATAGTCTTATGCAATTATCTTATAATATTACAAAGAACAAAAAATAATCTCTGAGGAAATTATTATGAAGCAAAAAGATTTTAAATCTGCCTTAATAGGAAAAACTGTACCACTTTTGATTTTAGATCAAAAGTGGCACCGTTTATTTGCTGTTCATGGCAAAACAGATGAAATTAAAGAGTTAGAATCAAAATTGCATAATTTATTAACAGAACAATCAAAACTGAATACTAGATTAAAGGAACTAAAACGTTTAAAAGGTAAACTTTTGGATGAAATTGTTCAAAACATGGAAGAGAATGAAAAGAAGATAGAAGAGAATAAGCGTTTAATAGATGAGGTTAATGAGAAATTAGACGATTGTGAAGAAAAACTAGTGGATATTCCTTATCAGATTCGTGAAGCAAACGATGAACTTATGTTGCTTTCTATGGACTATTTCTATGAAAAAATTCGTATAAATCAAGAAGAATCTACGGAAATTGAAGAATGGATCAATCAGGTTCGTATTGATTTGAAAAAGAATATTATTCGAAAACAAAATCGCGATATTAATAATCGTGAAATATACGCATATCTTCATGATATATTTGGTGCAGAAGTAATTAATATTTTTGATATCAAATACGATGAAGAACCAAAGGAGACAACTTGAAACATCTAGTAACAGGAAAAGAGATGAAGCTTCTGGATCAGAATACGTCCAGTCATTACAAAGTACCAGAGTTGGTACTTATGGAACAGGCTGCGATGCACTTTGTCTGGGAGCTTTGTGGTATTTTACCAAAAAGTAAAAAAATAAAAGGAATCGTATTTTGTGGTTTAGGTAATAATGGTGCAGATGGTATTGCCATTGCAAGATTATTAAATGAAAAAGGGATTCCCACTCAGATATGTAAAATAAAGGATTTTCTGAAAGAAAAGAATACTACTTCAGATTCATTTCAAGTTCAGGAATCTATTTATGGTGCATATAATTATCCTATATTGGATAATTTTGAAGATTTAGACAAAGAAAATTATGATTTTGTTATAGATGCTGTGTTCGGAATTGGATTATCTAGAAATCTAAACCAAGAATATATTGCATTTTTAAATAAAATTAATGAAATAAATGCTTTAAAAGTTGCAGTTGATATGCCTTCAGGTATTAATTCTGATAATGGGCAAATTATGGGCTGTGCAGTGAAATGTGATTATACAGTTACATTTTCTTTTGGAAAAATAGGACAGTACTTATGGCCAGGTTTTGAATATGCTGGAAAAACCATTGTAGTTGATATGGGAATTACCGAAAAAAGTTGGCTGGACAAAAAGCCTTCCTATGGTTATTTGGAAAATTCAGATTTAAATAATCTGCCAAAAAGAACCGCACATTCCAATAAAGGTACTTATGGTAAACTCTTAATCGTTGCAGGCAGCAAAGATATGGCAGGCGCAGCAATCTTTGCAGCAAAGGCCGCATATCGTTGTGGTGTGGGCTTAGTGAAAGTATTCACAAGCGAAGAAAACAGAAGTATAATACAAACAGCAGTACCAGAATGTATTGTTGTTTCCTATGGAAATAAATTAAATAAAGAGGAGTTTGCATCACATATCAATTGGGCAGATGCTCTTGTTGTGGGTCCTGGTATTGGACAATCACAACTTGCCAAGGAAATCGTTACATTTATTCATGCCACTGTTAGTGTACCTGTTGTGTGGGATGCAGATGCGTTAAATATATTTGCACAGGATGTAAATAAATTATTACTTCCACATACAGAGTATATTATGACACCACATTTGGGTGAATTTTCCAGATTAACAAATAATACTGTTCATTGGATTCAAAGTCATTTCATAGAGTCAGCGATAGATTTTGCTAGAACATATGATGTGATTTGTGTATTAAAGGATTTTCATACTATCACGGCAGTTCCATTTGGATTAAGTTACTTAAATCTGTCTGGAAACAATGGTATGGCTACTGGAGGTAGTGGTGATGTATTGGCTGGAATCATTGGTTCCTTGCTTGCACAGGGAGTAAAGGGACAGGATGCCGCCGCATATGGAGCATATATACATGGTTTGGCGGGTGATCAAACACGAAATAAGATTGGTACACATGCTATGATGGCAAGTGATATTATAGAAGCATTACGCGAAGTTTGGAAAGGAACTGAAAATGCAGAATACTAGAGTTTATGCAGGTATTAATTTATCCGCAGTTTTACACAATTTAGAAGAAATGCATAAAAACATAAATAAAGATACGAAAATCGTTGCGGTCATCAAAACGGATGGTTATGGTCATGGTGCTTTACCAATCGCAAAAGCAATTGAACATGTGGATTATTTATGGGGCTATGCAGTTGCTACCGTTGATGAAGCAATGATGCTGATTGATGATGGCAGAAAAAAGCCTATTCTTGTACTCGGTGTAAGTTTTCCTGAACATTTTGATGCGATTATTCGTAATGATATTCGTGCCTGTGTTTGTGATTATGATACAGCAAAAAAATTATCATCTATTGCTGTGTCAAAAAACAAAAATTGTCATATTCATATAAAGATTGATACAGGTATGAGTAGAATTGGTTTCCAGGTAAACGAGGATACAGCAAATACAATATTAGAAATTTCTAAATTGCCAAATATGATTATTGAGGGTATCTTTACTCATTTTGCAAATGCAGATGAAATTGATAAAACTCCAACATATCTTCAAATGGATTTGTTTAAACGTATGTGTGATATGTTAGAGGAGCGCAAGGTTCGTATACCAATTAAACATTGTTCCAATAGTGCCGGTATAGTAGATATTCCAGAAGCAAACATGAATATGGTGCGTGCAGGAATTATTTTATATGGTTTATGGCCTTCCGATGAGGTGAATAAAAGAAGTTTAGACTTGCATCCAGTTATGTCTTTAAAGAGTCATATTTCCTATTTAAAACAATTGGAACCAGGACGAAAAATAAGTTATGGTGGAACCTATGAAACCACTGAAACCAAAATGATTGCCACAGTTCCTGTTGGATATGGAGATGGCTACGCAAGAAGTCTGTCTAACAAAGGGTATGTTTTAATCCGCGGACAGAAGGCTCCAATATGTGGTAAAGTTTGTATGGATCAATTTATGGTAGATGTTACACATATTAAGGATGTAAAAGTTGGTGATGCGGTTACACTTTTAGGCAGAGACGGTAATGAAAGTATTACAATGGAAGAATTAGGTGATTTATCCGAAAGATTTAATTATGAGTTTGCATGTCTGATTACTCCTCGTGTGCCAAGAGTATATTATAATTAATCGCAATATGTAATTCTAAGGGCATCTGCAAAATATGAATATACTTTTTAGAATTGGAAATACTACTCCTATACCTTAAGTAAATGGAGTGTGACAAGATGATTTTAAGAGGCGATATTTATTATGCTGATTTACGACCTGTTGTAGGATCTGAACAAGGTGGAATTCGTCCAGTACTAATCGTTCAGAATGATGTAGGAAATCGACATAGCCCAACCGTTATTTGTGCGGCAATCACATCGCAGATGCATAAAGCAAAGTTGCCTACACACGTTGCTTTAGACAGCGAAAAATATGACTTGGCAAAAGATTCTGTAGTTCTTTTAGAACAATTGCGAACAATTGATAAAAAGCGATTAAAAGACAAGGTCTGCCATTTGGATAATCAAATGCTTAGAGAAGTGGACAAAGCCTTAGGAATTAGTTTGGAGCTATATACATAACTTGACGATAATATGGCTTCATGATATGATTTAATTTGGTTTTAAGTATATCTTTTGATGGTACAAAAGAGAAAACAATAAATATAAAGGAGATAAAAAATGGACGATTGCGGGAATCCCTATTTAATTATTGCAATTTTAATTGGGATTATAGTAGTACTAGCAATTGCTTTGGCTGTTGTTATTTATACATGCCGAAAAAGTATTGCAAAAGAATTCAAAAAGAATTTAAACAAAAATGTTGCGGAAGATGATGTTATTGAAGAAGAAATCATTTCTATGGTAAAAGAAGGTCATGAACAAGGTTTTCTTTTAGAGTCAGAAGCAGAAATGATACATAATATATTCGAATTTGGTGATAAAGAAGCAAAAGACATTATGACACATCGTAACAATATGGTTGCTATAGATGGAAATATGAGTTTTTATGACATGGTGGCTTATGTGGATGATATGGGCAAATCCAGATTTCCAGTATATGTAGATGATATTGATAATATTATCGGTGTTTTGCACATTAAAGATGCCTTTCTTTATTGTCAGAAAAACGAAATTTTTC
>CAZDAP010000111.1:0-4909 GCA_964503585.1 uncultured Lachnobacterium sp.
CATGCCATAAAATTCAGGATTGGTGTTATAATTCCATACAATATAAATGGCATGTCCGATAAAAACACCTATAAAAGTACCCATAATAATGTTTACTATCTGATTTGCTTTTTTCATACCAATACAACCTCCCATCGTTCAATTTGCAACGATTAGTTTCTATTTTCTAAAGTATGTATGATACAGGCAATTCCACTAATAAGTGCAAAAAGTATCATTCCGCCTATCATATCGTTGTTAAGCAAACCACCTACAAATAACCCAACACAACTTGATACTATCATTATAACCAATGAAATAATTGTTTTTCTCATTTCAATTACCTCCTGTACATCATTATTTCTCTAATTAAATTTTACCCTATATGGCTTATATCTTCAAGATTATCTCAATTTTCTACATACGTTTTTTAGGAAAAATGGATAGTGTTGCTCGACATCACAGCTTCGCTGTCATGTCGTCCTTCGGAACGCATGAGGCAAATCTGCATGGCAGAATTGCGTTTTATAAGTGTTCTTTTGAATATAGAATTAAAATGAAAATGATTACTAACGATTGCTTGTACCATTCGTTTGCTTGTATTTAGATCATAAATGGCTATCCTTTTGATGTTCTCATCATTTAGTGTTTCATCATCGGAACCGCCGAGGAATACAAAAGTATCACAGTTGGAAATGATGTTGTTGGCTATCTCTTTTCCATAAACCTGTACGACCTGCGAGTAATTCTGGAAAATTGGTACAACAGAAATACGATACTTTCTGCAAGTGGCAAGTATCTTGTCTAGATTTGAAATCTTGCCTACGTTGGCACACTCATCAATCAGGAAACGGACTGGAATCTTCAACTCTGGATTGTCCAATCCCTCATCCTTCATACGTTTGTTGCCTTTGGCATACATCAGACGGAATACAGTTGAATACAGCATCGCTGTAATCCAAGAATATGTGGTATCTTCCTGTGGAATGTTTAAGAATAAGGCATACTTTTCTTCGCCAATCTTGTCTAATTCCAGTTCATCCTTGAATGTAAGATTGTTAAACTCATGAATACCGATATACTTTTTCTAACTTTTCGAATATCTTTTTTATCACTACGCATAAAAGTCTCCAAATTCAGTCTTTACTCTTTGAAACTGAATTTGAACACAAAAAAACTTCCTATGAATGAAATTCACTCATAGGAAGTTTTTACTATAATTCTTTTATAAAAATATCAGCCATTTTATAAGTACCTTTATCTGTAGTTACATCAACAACACCGCTTTCTAAACCTAGTACCTTTGAGCTCTGTGTTCCATCCTCAAAAGTTACTATCAGCGTAATTTCAACATCTGATAATAACAGATTGAGAGCTTTTGCATCATTATCTGCTGAATCATCACTATTCCAAAGAAGGTCGTGTACTTCTTCCATATTTGGAAGAACATTTACAATATTAATCCAGAAATTCTCACCAGTTTGATTACTATAATCAAGAGTAAAACTATCAAGATATGCTACTTTATCGATAGGAACTGTATCACCTTCCCTTAGTTCATCAATACCTCCTATTATTCCACAATTAATATCATCTCCTTCATGTTCAATATAATCTACTAAATAGGAACTATCTACTGGCTCAACAATCTGAAAACAACCTTTATTAATAGAATATGTAATATGTTTAATATTTTCACCCTCGCAACTAAGTGGTAAATTAATACAATAATTAACTGAACCCTCTGTTTCTCCGCCACAAATTACTTGACTATTAATCAAATCCTCCTTTAAATTAATTGGAATAGAACCATTGCTTGTAAGTTCCTGTGCATATACTTTAACTGTAAATGCATCGGAAACTTTTGTTAGGGCTGAACTATCGCCTAAATTTGTTACATGGTAACCACATAAACAAATAGCTGCACATGCTGCAAGTGCAAACACTCGTTTCGTTAATTTCTTCATATTGTATGACCTCACTCTCTTTTTGATTTCTAGTTCTGAACTATCATTTTGTGGAGTAAGGGCTTGCTTTAAAATCTGATCAAATCTTTCATCTGTCATATCCTAATGCCTCCAGTTTCTCTTTGATAATGGATTTTGCTTTACGTAATCGTGTTTTTACTGTATTGGGAGATTCTCCTATACATTCAGCAATTTCATTTATTTTCAAATTTGACGAATAATACAGTAATATTGGAATTTTAAGTTTTTCAGGTAATTCTGATATGATGGAACGAATAAACCCTATCTCCTCTTTTTTCAAAATATCTCTTTCAGGAGATGGAGCAATCGTATCCTCAATTCCACTACTATTATTTGACATTATCTCATCTAAACTTTGAAAACTGACTATTTTATTGCGTTTTAAATACTTCTTCTTTTTATTTTTCCAAAGCAAAATAGCAACAGATAATGCATATGCCTTCACATTTTGACCCGAATCAAGTTTACTGTGTTTCTCTAATAATTTCAGCATGGTGTCCTGATACAGTTCATTTCCATACTCAACACTCATTGTTTGCATTTTGCAAAAGTTTAGTATGTCGTCGCCATTTTCTCGGACAAATCGTTCAAACTCATAATTATTCATTCTTACGTAATCTTCTTTCTATGCCGGCATAAGGTTTTTGCCCTTATACTTTAATATTGTCCCGAAAATTAAAAAAGTTTTAAAATTATGTGTGTAAAAAAAAGAGGTCAAGAAATTGTTTCTATACAATCATTCTTGACTTCTCTCCTTATGCTTTCTTAAAATCAATTCGCCAACGAACCTTTCCAGCTCCATTCTTATACATTAGAATTAGATTATACACCATATCTATTGTTAATAATAAGCCAAAAATGATACTCATTCCCAATAACATAGTTTTGTCAAATCCTAAAAAGAACTGCATAAGAAACTCAAATCCATATCGCATAACCACAAATACAATTCCTGCAAATCCCATACTTGTAGGAATTGAAGTATACTGTGTGATATGTAACGGGATCCATGAATAATTCCACCACTGATATCCACAGATTTTTTCAACCACCGTCCCCATTATAAGTTCGCCTAAACAAATACATATCATTACAATGAAATAATAGTACAGATATCCATAATATTTTTTCTTGAATATTAATTTCATTCCCAAAAATTTGGGACTATGTGGTAATCCGAATGCAAAAAACACGAGCATCATGGCAATTCCATATCCAAAGAGAAATGGCAGACACATATTTCTATTATCCATAAATCCCTTTGAAAAAGCCAGCCATATATTTTCAACTGCAAAACCAATAAAAGCAACTACTACAGAGACCATGATAAGTGCCGAAAAATTAATCAACTTCATATAAATCAGCCTTCTTTCTTCTTTCGTCAATCAACATTTTTATGAGTCTGCCTACTGTATCACGTTGTTCTTTTGGCAGATTTGCAGCTGCTTTTAGCATGGCTGTTGCAGAATGTATATTTATTTCTTTAAATGCCATTACATCCTCTAAACCACCTGCTTCAAACACATCAAATACTGCATCTACAAACATTTTTCGCTCAGAATGGTCTATTTTATCTAACCACGCCTTTAACAAAAAGTTTAGATCATTACTAAATTCATCAATCGTTTCTAATGTTTCAAAATGAGTACCTTCTACACACCAGCTAAATCCATCGTGTTGTAAAAATGCCACAGCTTCGCTTTTTACTACCTGATAAGACTCTTCATGCTCCATAAGCATCCCTACAAATGATGATTCTGGTACATATGCAAAAATTCGATTTTTTATCTGCTGATATCCATCTTCGTCTATCATGGTTTGATTAAATCCTGGTCCATCAAAACTGTATACCGCTTTTATTTTATTCTGCACCGCTTGATCACAGAATACACTTGAATATATTGCAAGATTTCCCCCCTTGGAATGTCCACCAATCATATACTTTTTGAACACTCCTTTAGCAGTTTCGTTCACATATTTAACAGAAGAAATCTGTGCAGGGACTGGCATCATATAACTCATGTTACAATCTTCTCTCCATCCCACCAATGTCTCATCAGTACCGCGAAAAGCAATAAAAGTCAAAAACGGATTAATTTCAATATGAATTGCTGAAAATTGTTGTCCTTCATCTACGTTTGTTTGACTTACATAATTTGACAACATAAGATTTGCATATCTCGGACTTTTTGCCATGATTTCAAGCAATTCCTCAAATCTTTCATAAAAAACAATATCTCTTCCTTTTACTTTTATGTATTTCTTTGCTGCATCTGCAATCGAAATAGATGCATTATCACCAACTGTTGGAACTATATTTTCAAATCTGATGTATGATAATTCGCTCAAAATTAATGCATCCACTTCATTAAATGGGTATGATTTCATGCTTAAATCACCACGAAACTTTATATATGTTGTTATATTACTCATAATTACCTATCCTTTCCTAAATAAAAAACAACGTAGCTATCTTATCACATCCCTATTCTTTATTTATAAACTCGAAATTAAATCTTTCTAATCGATTTCTTAAAAAACAAAAAGTTTCCTATGAATGAAATTCACTCATAAGAAGTTTTTAGAAAAAGATTATATGTAATAGGATTTCAAAATTTCAAGCTCACTTGTAGTCTTCTATATATTCAAGAAATACTATTATTTAATCAGTTGCTGAATTTACCATAATCTCCCACTGTATTCTTTGCAACTCTTTTAATTGTTTTGTTAATCTATCTACCTTTTCTTCATCTTTCTTTACCTTAATATGTACAGGATAATAAAGATTTTGAAATGTTTCTTTTTTATTTACAATTTTTTCAAAAAACATTTGCTATTTTCACTAAGTATAAATACCATGCCGGAAGTTTGACACCTAATTTAATATAATGAGACTTAAAATTACTAAATCTGCTCATTCGAAATCTTATAGTGTAATCAAA
>CAZDAP010000112.1:0-4874 GCA_964503585.1 uncultured Lachnobacterium sp.
AAAGAAACAGATCGTCTCAGTCAGGAACGTCTTGCAAACTTACAGAAAGAATTGGCAGAACTTCGTGATGAGTTAAATGGCAAAAAAGCAAAATGGAGCAACGAAAAAGATGCTGTAGATAAAGTAAGTAAACTTCGTGAGTCCATTGAAAATACAAAGAATGAAATCAAAATTGCACAGCAGAATTATGACTTGGAAAAAGCCGCAGAACTTCAATATGGTGTGCTTCCTCAAATGGAAAAACAGTTAGAGGCAGAGGAAGAGATTTTGAAGAATCGAGACCTTTCTTTGGTGAGAGAAAAGGTGACTGAGGAAGAAATTGCCCGTATTATTTCTCGTTGGACAGGAATTCCTGTAGCAAAACTGACCGAGAGTGAAAGAAATAAAACTTTACATTTAGATGATGAATTACACAAACGTGTTGTGGGTCAGGATGATGGTGTTACCATGGTAACCGAAGCGATTATTCGTTCGAAAGCAGGTATTAAAGATCCTAGTAAACCCATCGGTTCCTTCTTATTCTTAGGGCCAACTGGTGTAGGTAAAACGGAACTTGCAAAAGCCTTGGCAGCCTGCCTCTTTGATGATGAATCTAATATGGTTCGTCTGGATATGAGTGAGTACATGGAAAAATATTCTGTATCTCGTTTAATTGGAGCGCCTCCAGGATATGTGGGCTATGATGAAGGCGGACAGTTGACAGAAGCAGTTCGTCGTAAACCATATTCCGTAGTGCTTTTCGATGAGGTAGAAAAAGCACATCCAGACGTATTTAACGTATTGCTTCAGGTGTTAGATGATGGACGTATTACGGATTCCCAGGGACGTACCGTAGACTTTAAAAATACGATTATTATTATGACAAGTAACCTTGGTTCAGCCCAACTTTTGGATGGTATTGATGAAAATGGAAATATTTCTCCAATGGCAGAAGAAGCAGTCATGAATGTAGTACGTGGACATTTCCGTCCAGAGTTTTTGAATCGATTAGATGAAATCATTATGTTCAAGCCATTAACCAAAGATAATATTGGTAACATTATTACTCTTATGATGGCAGATTTGAACGGTCGTTTAAAAGACAGAGAATTGTCTGTGGAATTATCCGATGCTGCTACTGCATTTATCGTAGAGCACGGCTATGACCCAGTGTATGGTGCAAGACCTTTGAAACGTTTCCTTCAGAAACATGTAGAAACCCTCTCTGCAAAATTGATTTTGGCAGATGAAGTGCAGATGGGTGATGTGATTTTTATTGATGTAGTGAATGAAAGATTAGTGGCTACAGCAAAACATGGATAATGATATAAGTGTATAGGAATAGCGGGCACATGCGGAGCATGTGCCTGTTTTGTTGAATTACTGTAGAGATTGTATCTTTAGTAAAACTTTTCTTGTAGAGGCACAAAAGGATATCTAATGTCCAAAAAACTTTGCAGAAAAGTAGAATTGTGTCTATACAACTTTTTTCCTTTGCTAGATGCAGACCAATTGTGTCTATATGCAAAAAATGCTCTATAAGATACAAAAAAGAGATGAAAGGTATAAAAAATGTTTCATTTTATTAAGAAATTTAACGAATAGAGATGAATTAATATGGAGAGTGTGTCTTTAAAGCTATTTTTCTTGTATAGGCACAATTCATAAGATTTTTTGTATCTTATGAAAAAATTATTTTGCATAGACACAAAAGACAAAAATATATTTGCAAATGCAGTGAACAATATTATAATTATATGCGTAATAAAATAAATGTAGGAGGGGGATATTATTTATCAAAAAATGTTAAAAGAGAGTTTGCGATTAGGCAAACAGATTAAAAGACTAAAACAAGACATTGCTAAAATGCCAGAAGGAAAAATTATTCATATACATAATGCAGGATATAGTCAATGGTATCAGAGTGATGGACATACGAAAAAATATATTCCTAAAAAGAAACAAGAATTAATTGAAAAACTGGCAATTAAAAAGTATCTATCTTATCAGTTAGAAGATTGTGAGAATGAAAAACGTGCTATTGAGTTTTATTTAAGACATCATCGAGAAGATGTAGGTAAAGCAGAAAAATTTCTAACTGATAAATCTGAATATGGGAAGGTGCTTTCACCATATTTCAAAACAAAATCTAAGGAATTGCAGGAGTGGTTGCAAGAGCCTTTCGAACAGAATCCACAATATGACGAGAATTTAATAATAAAAACTATTTCTGGAAATAAAGTACGATCGAAATCGGAAGTAATCATTGAAACATTAGAGAATCCTTTGGGCGCTGAAGAGGTTATGGAATTGATTGAAAGATATTTTGATGTAGAAACAGAGAGTGATTTCATAAAACTACAGTTTGGAGAGTAATTGAAAAAATGTATTAAGACGAGGTGAATTTTGACGATAAGAAAAATTCATATCAGTAGGTATTCCATATATCTACATTTTATGGTATTCTATATCCAATATTAAAAGATTGTATACAGTAGAAAAGGCTTTTAGAACGACATTTTAAGTGTCAAAAGTGAAAAGAAAAAGGAGAAGTCATGGACTTATTCGAATATATGCGTGAACAGAATATGGAATCCGAGTCCCCGCTGGCTTCTCGTTTAAGACCTACTACTTTGGATGAGGTAGTAGGGCAGCAGCATATTGTGGGAAAAGATAAATTGCTTTATCGTGCAATAAAAGCAGACAAATTGAGTTCCATTATTTTTTATGGACCACCTGGAACAGGAAAGACTACCTTGGCAAAAGTGATTGCCAACACCACTAGTGCAGAGTTTAAACAGATTAATGCAACCTCTGCTGGAAAAAAAGATATGGAAGAGGTGGTGCAGCAGGCGAAAAATAATCAGGGGATGTATGGGAAGAAAACGATTCTTTTTATCGATGAAATACATCGCTTCAATAAAGGGCAGCAGGATTACCTCTTACCATTTGTGGAAGATGGCACCATCATTTTAATTGGTGCTACTACAGAAAATCCTTATTTTGAAGTAAATAGCGCGCTCTTATCCCGATCCATTATTTTCGAATTAAAGAAACTGGACAAAGAAGACATAAAAGTGTTGTTGTTACGTGCAGTGAATGATGTGGAAAAGGGAATGGGTTCTTTTCATGCAGAAGTAGACGAAGACGCATTGGAGTTTTTGGCAGATGTGTGTAATGGAGATGCCAGAGCAGCATTGACAGCAATAGAGCTTGGTATTCTCACCACAGAGCGTAGTGAAGATGGAAAAATCCATATCACTATTGATGTTGCCAGTGAATGTATTCAAAAACGAGTGATTTCTTATGATAAGACAGGGGACAATCATTATGATGTGATTTCTGCTTTTATCAAAAGTATGAGAGGTTCTGATCCAGACGCAGCAGTGTATTATTTGGCACGTATGCTGTACGCGGGAGAGGATATTAAGTTTATTGCGAGACGAATTATGATATGTGCTTCGGAGGATGTTGGAAATGCAGATCCTATGGCACTTGTAGTTGCTACTTCAGCAGCCCAGGCGGTTGAACGAATCGGGATGCCAGAGGCTCGGATTATTTTATCACAGGCGGCTACATATGTAGCATGTGCACCAAAGAGCAACGCGGCCTACGGAGCCATTGATGCGGCTTTGGATGTAGTGAAAAATAATGTAACACCATCGGTACCTGCACATTTGCAGGATTCTCATTATAAAGGTGCAGAAAAGTTAGGACGCGGGCTAGGATATAAATATGCACATAATTATCCAAATCATTATGTGGACCAGCAGTATTTACCAGATACCTTGGTAGGAACCACCTTTTATGAGCCAACAGAGATGGGTTATGAGAAGGAGATTCGTGAGCATTTTTATAGAATAAAAGGTGACAAAGACTTATAGAATTTTGGAATATGAAGAAACATAATAGAAGAAAATTTAGCATAAATTATTAAGATACATAAGTGGGAGGAATTAACATGCAGAAATATCAGGAAATGACAAAAGAAGAATTATTGGTGGAAAAAGCGGCCCTTGAAAAACAGTTTGAGGAAATCAAAGCTTTGAATTTAAAACTGGATATGTCCAGAGGTAAACCATCTTCGGAACAGTTGGATTTATCAATGGGCATTTTAGATGCTATTGATTCAAACACCGCATTGGTAAGTGAAAATGGAACAGATTTGCGCAACTATGGTGTATTAGATGGTATTCCAGAAGCAAAACGTCTGTTAGCAGAAATGCTTGGATGTTCGGAAAAGAGCGTAATTGTATATGGTAACTCTAGTTTGAATATCATGTATGATCAGGTTTCTAGAGGTATGGTTTTAGGATACTGTGGACACACACCTTGGTGTAAGTTAGATAAAGTAAAATTCCTTTGCCCTGTACCAGGATATGACAGACACTTTGCTATTACAGAGCATTTTGGAATTGAAATGATTAATATTCCTCTTTATGAAGATGGTCCAGATATGGATATGGTAGAAGAATATGTAAACAATGACCCATCTGTAAAAGGTATCTGGTGTGTACCAAAATATGCAAACCCATCTGGTACATCTTATTCTGATGAAACAGTACTTCGTTTTGCACGTTTGAAACCAGCAGCACCAGATTTCCGTATTTTCTGGGACAATGCATACTGTGTACATCATTTATACGAAGATAAACAGGATGTTATCTTAAATATCCTCGCAGAATGTGAAGAAGAAGGAAATCCAGATATGGTATTCGAATTCTGCTCAACTAGTAAGGTAACTTTCCCAGGTGCAGGTATTGCAGCTTTAGCAGCTTCTGAAAATAATATTGCAGATATCAAGAAACAACTTACTATTCAGACAATCGGCTACGATAAGACAAATCAGCGTCGTCATGCGGTATACTTCAAAAACTTTGATGGTATCAAACAGC
>CAZDAP010000113.1:0-4798 GCA_964503585.1 uncultured Lachnobacterium sp.
CAATGGCAACGGTCAAGAAACTCGGTAATTTTACCGGGAATGATATTGAGTTGTGTAGAACAACCAATCACAAAGCAAGTAACCAGACAGTGCAGGCACTTTTAGATGCCCGCATTCCATTCACACAGAATTCGAAGAGAATTCCATTTTTCAAAAGAGAGCAGTATAATGGGGCGAGAGAGGTGATGGTGATTTCCATTAATCCACACAGATATGGTCAGGCAAGACGTGTAATTGACCAGATTGACAGTATGTATCGCCGCAGATTGGTGCTTTCTAACTACTAGATTGGTAAAGAACGGACAATTCAACAAGAAATGATTTTAAAATGATAGCAGGTATGATAAAATGAACTTTATCGTATCTGCTATTTTTTTAGCAGAAAACATCAGTGTTTATGAATGAGGAAATAGATGTGTTAAAAAAAGTAGTAAACGGATTGGTATTTTCTGTTGTACCAATTATTTTGTTTTATTTGATGGAGGCCTTTGAGCATAACGCCTTTGAAGAAGTGCGTCCGTTGGCGCAGGTATATAATATCTTTTTATTTGAGTTGATTGCATGGGGTTTGTTTTTTATCACAGGCAGTGGAAAAGTGGCATTGCGTGTGGAAACAATTGTGGCTTTTTTATATGGCTTGATTAATCATTATATTATGGCATTTCGTTCTACTCCATTTGTGCCATGGGATGTGTTTTCTATAAAAACAGCTGCCAGTGTGGCGGGAAATTATGATTTTACACCAACAAAGGAAATTCTTTGGATAAGTGCTGTTTTTTTGATTATCTTTGTGTTATTGAAATTTATGAATTTTAAATTTGAACGTGGGATTCTAGCGCGAATGGTTCCTACGGTGGTTGTGGCTATGGTGCTGAGCATTTTTGTAAATGCATTGTGGGATGATGAATTTCAAACGGATAGTTATTTGTATCCGTTTTTGTTTACGCCGGCTTATATGACAAAGGTGAATGGCATGGCGGTGACATTCGCTATGGATATGGAATATCTTCGCGTGGAAAAGCCAGATGGATATAGTGTAAAGAAAGCACAAGAGATTTTGGAAGAGTATGAAAGTTTGTCGAATTATGTCGACAATACGACAGCCACAGAAGATATGCCAAATATCATTGTAATCATGAATGAAGCATTTTCTGACTTGTCGGTGCTTGGCGAGTTTACTACAAACGAAGATTATATGCCCTTTGTGCATAGATTACAGTGGGGATATGAAAATACCATTACGGGAAATCTGGAAGTGTCGGTTTGTGGCGGAAACACGGCGAATTCAGAGTTTGAGTTTTTGACGGGAAATACTATGGATTATTTTCCTGTTGGAAGTATTCCTTTTCAGCAGTATATTACAGAAGAGGTTCCATCTCTTGCCAGTCAGTTGGCTGAATTGGGGTACGAAACCTATGGAATGCATCCATATAATGCCTCAGGGTGGGAGCGAGATGATGTCTACCCACTGTTAGGTTTTGAAACCACGTATTTTTTACATGATTTCGAAAATCGTTATTATATTCGAAATTATGTCAGTGATAAAACTGCCTATGAAAAAATCATTCAGATTTATGAAGAAAAAGAAGAAGGTACACCTCTATTTGCTTTTGAGGTAACCATGCAGAATCACAGCGGTTATACAGATGCCCATGATAATTTTACGCCAGATATTCATGTGGAAGAAGTGGAGGATTTTGCTTTGGATCAGTATTTGTCACTGATGAAGGTGTCCGATGCGGAATTTGAAAATCTGGTGAACTATTTTTCTCAGGAAGAAGAAAAGACGATTATCGTACTTTTCGGGGATCATCAGCCAAGTGATTCCATTGCAAATAGAATTTTGCGGTTAAATGGTGTAAATGTGGCAAATCTTTCTGTAGAGGAAGCAAAATTAAGATATCAAGTACCATATGTGATTTGGGCAAACTATGATATTGAAGAAGCCACGAATGCGGACACGGATATTAGTTTTTTGGCGGCAGAATTGATGAAAATGGCTGGCATGCCAACAACGGCATATCAGAATTTTTTGCTAGATTTTAAGAATCATCCAGATTCGGAGGAATATTTGGAGAAATATCAGTTATTACAGTATTATTATATGTTTGATTATGAGAAAGAGTAAAAGATGAAAAAAAAGTGGGAAGCATTATTAAAGAAAAATTGGATATGGAGTGCTTTTGCTTTCGGAATTCCATTCGGAGTGAGTCTGATTATCTGTGCATTTGGAGGCGTCTATCCTTTTGGTGAAAATTGTGTGCTGCATGTAGACATGTATCACCAGTATTGTCCGTTTTTTATGGAGTTCCATGAGAAATTGACAGAGGGTGGAAGTCTGCTTTATACATGGAATTTAGGTCTGGGTTCTGATTTTCTGGCCCATTATGCCTATTATTTGGCAAGTCCATTGAACTGGTTATTGGTTTTTTGTCCAAAGACCTATGTGATTGAATTCATGACAGTTACAATTTGGTTGAAAATTGGATTATCTGGATTATTCTTTTTCTGGTTCTTAAAGGAACGTTTTCATTTGGTTGATAAGAGTGGTTTTTATATAAAGAGCACGGCCATTCCAGCCCTTGTTTTTGCTACAGCATATGCGTTTTGTGGTTTTACAGCGGCGTATTACTGGGATATCATGTGGATGGATTGTGTGGCACTCACACCACTTGTGGTAGTAGGATTAGAACGTCTGGTGAAGCAGAATAAGCCGGTGCTATATTATGTATCGCTATCTGTGGCGATTCTTTCGAATTTTTATATGGGATATATACTCTGCATTTTTTTGGTGTTGTATTTTGCACTTCTGTTTTTGGAGCAAAAAGCAGGGAAAATACGAGTATGTTTTCGCTTTGCATGGTTTTCCCTTTTGGCAGGTGGAACAGGTGCGGTTTTGATGATTCCAGAGGCGTTGGTACTGGGAAATTCTGCATCGGCAGATAACGGCTGGCCGAAAGCAGCAGAGTGGTACTTTGGAGTCCTAGAAGAACTGTCCCGTGTATGTGTGATTGCAGATCCATATACAAGCACTGAGCATTGGCCAAATCTTTATTGTGGTGTGTTTTCTGTGGTGCTTTTGGTGATGTATTTGCTGAATCGCCGCATTAAATGGAGTCAGAAAATTCCAAGAGTTTTGATTATAGCCTTTTTGTTCATCAGTTTTGCAAATAACTATTTGGATTGCTTCTGGCATGGATTTCGTTTTCCAAATTCGCTACCAGGCAGACAGTCGTTCCTATTTGCATTTGTGATGCTTATGATAGGATTTGAAACTTATTGTAAGCGAAAGGGAAATCGTATCTGGCATATGCTGGTATCTATGGCGGTTTGTGTGGGCGTATTGGTGATGAGTGCACAAATTACCCCAGAGGATGTTACAGAGCCCCTTGCTTTTTGGGTGACTGGAATATTTGTAGTGGCATATGGTCTTTGCTTTATTATTTCCAAAATTGGCACCAAGCAGATGATTCAGATGATGAAAGGATTTGCCTTTGGGCTGGCCATGGGAGAAATCATCTTGAATATGGCTGTGTCTGGTTTTTATACGTTAAATCGTACCGCTTATCTTTCAAAAATGGAGGACTATAAAGCACTTTTGGAATTAGCAGAAGCGGATGCAAAAGCAGATGCGCCAGAGGGCGGTATTACGTTTTATCGCGTGGAGGATACGGAGAGAAAAACAAAGAATGATGATAGTTTGTATGGATATGCTTCTGGTACTATTTTTTCATCAGTTTTAAATATAGATGCCAGTCATTTTTATCAGAGTGTGTATATGGAGGGTGGAAAGAACTTTTATTGTTATAATGGAGCGACACCAGTGGTTTCCTCCATGCTTTCCGTGAAGTATATGCTTTCGGATAATAATCAGGGTGAAAATGCGTTGCGAGAACTGGTGGGTTCTTCCAATGGATATTATTTATATGAAAACAAATATTGTTTGCCGCTTGGTTTTGTAATGAGTGAAGAGGCAATTGAAAACTGGGATAATGACCAAGGCAGAAAGATTGCCCAGATTAATGATTTGTCGTATGCACTAGGAGGAACTGCTCCGATGCTGGACTTGAAAGATGTAGGCATTATTGTGGATGCAGGCGTGACCAGATTAATCGTACCAGAAGATGGTATTTACTATGGTTATTACGATAAATGTACCTCCGACAATCTTACGGTTACCATTAACGATGGTGCGGAGACTCGATTTGGAAAGACAACACATCGTTATCTTTTAGAATTTGGAGAATGTGAAGCTGGAGATGAAATTAAAATCACCAATTCTAAAAATGAAAATATCACATTCTATGTGTACAAATTGAATATGGATGTGGTGGATACGGCGTATGAAACCTTAAGTCAGCAGACGATGATAACAGAAGAATGGACAGATACTTATATCAAGGGAAGCATTGATGTAACGGAAGCGGGCAGACTTATTCTGGCTATTACAGATGAATCCGGCTGGACACTCTATGTGGATGGTGAAGAGACAGAGATTCAGGATTTCAAGGAAACCTTTATCAGTGTGTATTTGGAGGAAGGACATCATACCATTGAGTTGAAGTATATGAGTCCTGGGCTTTTCGTTGGGGCAGCAATTACAGGCGGATGTGTCCTGCTGTTTCTATTGACAATGTGGGGTTATAGAATTTATAAAAAAAAGATATAATCATATGGGTAAATATGTGGTAGAATACTATTCATGAAATGAATATGAAAATAAATAAATTATACAAGGAGAAATAAAAATGAAAAGAGAAACCATGTGTATCCAGGCTGGATACGAACCAAAAAACGG
>CAZDAP010000114.1:0-4736 GCA_964503585.1 uncultured Lachnobacterium sp.
TCCTCGTAGTGATTCCACCAGAAATGATTGCAAAATACCGCAATCGTATCATCAACGTGCATCCATCATTGATTCCATCTTTCTGTGGAACCGGTTTTTATGGACTCAAGGTTCACGAAGGTGCTTTGGAACGAGGTGTAAAGGTAACTGGTGCTACAGTTCACTTTGTAGATGAAGGAACAGACACAGGCCCTATCATTTTGCAGAAGGCTGTGTATATCGAAAATGGCGATACACCAGAGGTTTTACAGCGCCGTGTTATGGAACAGGCGGAATGGGTGATTTTGCCTAGAGCAATCGACCTCATTGCAAACGGAAAGGTTTCCATTGTGGAAGGTAAGACAATCATCACAGAATAAGAAAGAATAACAGGCTGTTTCTTAAAGAGACAGCCTATGCGTTTATACAGAAAGGACAACGAATATGAAGGTTTTAATCGTAGGAAGCGGTGGTAGAGAACATGCTATCGCAACAGCAGTGGCAAAAAGCCCTAGAGTAGACAAGATTTATTGTGCACCAGGCAACGCAGGTATTGCAAGCCTTGCAGAATGTGTAAATATTGGTGCTATGGAATTCGATAAATTAGTAGCTTTTGCAAAAGAAAATGCCATTGATTTTACCATTATTGGTATGGATGACCCATTGGTAGGCGGAGTGGTAGATGCCTTTGAAGCGGAAGGTTTAAAAGTATTTGGCCCACGTAAGAATGCTGCAATTTTAGAAGGTTCAAAAGCATTTTCTAAGGATTTGATGAAAAAATACAATATCCCAACTGCTGCTTATGAAAATTTTGATGATGCAGAAAAAGCAATCGAATATTTAAAAACAGCAAAAATGCCTATCGTATTAAAGGCGGATGGGCTTGCTCTTGGAAAAGGTGTTTTGATTTGTAATACATTGGAAGAAGCCCTTGCTGGTGTAAAAGAAATCATGGAAGATAAGAAGTTTGGTACTGCTGGAAATACCATGGTAGTAGAAGAATTTATGACAGGTCGTGAAGTATCTGTGCTCTCTTTTGTAGATGGAAAATCTATCCAGATTATGTCTTCTGCACAGGATCACAAACGTGCGAAAGATGGTGACCAGGGCTTAAATACGGGTGGTATGGGAACCTTCTCTCCAAGTCCATTCTATACAGCAGAAGTAGATGAATTCTGTCAGAAATACATTTATCAGGCAACAGTAGACGCCATGGCAGCAGAAGGTCGTGAGTTCAAAGGCGTTATCTTCTTTGGTCTTATGCTTACACCAGACGGACCAAAGGTATTGGAATACAATGCTCGTTTCGGTGATCCAGAAACTCAAGTAGTATTACCACGTTTGAAGAATGACATCATCGATGTTATGGAGGCTTGTGTAGACGGAGCACTCGATACTATCCAGTTAGAATTTGAAGACAAAGCAAATGTATGTGTGGTTTTGGCTTCTGATGGTTATCCTTTGGCGTACGAAAAAGGTCTTCCAATTACTGGATTTGAAAACTTTGAAGGCAAAGAAGATTATTTCTGTTTCCATGCAGGAACGAAGTTTGATGAAAACGGAAATATTGTTACAAATGGTGGTCGTGTACTGGGAATTACAGCGACAGGAGCAGATTTAAAAGAGGCTAGAGCAAAGGCATATGCAGCAACAGAATGGATTCATTTTGATAACAAGTATATGCGCAGCGACATTGGTAAAGCCATTGATGAAGCGTAATATAAGAATGATTTAGCCAAGTAAAGGCGTGAAAAAGACAGCAAGTAAGTTCGCTTATCTTGCTGTCTTTTTATGCTTGAAATTTGGCTAAAATGTAGAAATCTCATGTGCGATATGATAAAATACATACAAACTATGCGAAAAATGAGGAGAGAGGTATTTGACGTGAAAAAAGCGATTATTTTTGATATGGATGGAACATTATGGGATTCTGCGGATAATGTGGCAATTTCATGGAATATTGCCATGGAGCAGTTCGGTTATGAAAGAGAGCCAATTAATGAGGCGGATATGCAGCGTGTTATGGGAAAAACCATGGACAAGATTGCAGAAATTCTATTTGATAAGGTAGAAGGTGAAGAGCGAGCAGCGCTTTTGGAACATGCTTGTAAAGTAGAAAATGATTATTTAAGAGAACATGGTGGTGTTTTATATCCAGAAATTCGCAGTACCATGGAAAAATTAAAAGAAGACTATCGCTTATTTATTGTTAGTAACTGTCAGGCTGGTTATATTGAAGCCTTTTTAGATTATTATAAATTCCATGACTTGGTGGAAGATATTGAATGTTTTGGAAATAACAATAAACCAAAAGCAGAAAATATCTCACTCATTTGTGAGAGAAATCATGTTGCAAAAGAAGATGCAGTATATGTTGGCGATATTCAGGGAGATTATGATTCTGCAACAGCAGCTGGAATAAAATTCATTCATGCTGCATATGGTTTTGGAAAAATTGATGCAGATGTAGAAAAAATTCAGTCCTTTGATGAATTACCAGTAGTGGTGAAAAAAGTATTTTAGAGGTAGTTGATGTATGTCAATTTTAGATGTATTTGGTCTGGGAAAAAATGATAACCGTGGGGAACTAAAGATTTCACTTATGAAATTGATGGCTGAGAGGAATCATGAGAAGTTTCTGGAATATGATCGTGCTACAGATACGATTGTAATGAGTGAGATTAAAGATGGAGAATTTCATGCATTAGAAACGGTTGAGGGGTTTGTCTCGAAAGCGGATATGGTTCTTGATCGCATTTACGAGGCCGACAAAGCAAATTATCGTGTTCATATTCAGAAATGTATGCAGTTCCCATCGGAGTATACGTTGGATTTACGTTACATTGTACCGGAAATTGGTCCTCGATGGTATCGTATGTTTTTGTTAAGTGTAGGGGATGAAAATGGTTATGTAACAAAATTCGTTGCTCGTATGCAGAATATCCAACTAGAAAAGGAATCTCAGGATGCAATGCGTAATCAGGCAGAGAAGGATTCTCTTTCGGGCGTATATAATCATGCTACGTATGAGCGTTTATGTGGGGATTTGGCTGGAAGAATGCAGGGCGGTCTCCTGTTTGTTATGGTTGATATCGATAATTTTAAGCAGATAAACGATACAAGAGGTCATCATGCTGGAGATCAGGTGATTCAACAGGTAGGAAATGTATTGGATACTATCGTTAGAGGACGTGGTTATGCAGGTCGTATGGGTGGTGATGAATTTTCTGTCTGTCTTTATGATATACATTCTAGAGAAGAGGCAGTTTCTTGTTGTGTAAACATAAAAACAGCTTTAAACCAGTATATGAATACCGTTCCATTTACTGTTTCCATTGGCGCAACTTTGAGCAACGGACGTAAGATGTCATTCCAGGAATTGTACTTTGAAGCAGATGAAGCCGTTTATTTTGCAAAGAGTAATGGCAAGAATCAAATTGTTTTTAAAGATGAGATTCAAGAAATGAAACAGCAGCAATTGATAGAGTCTAAGAGTGAGTATGCGCTTACAGAGGAAGAAATTGCGCTGGATCAAAGAATGGATTATGTAACCATCGTTGATCCTGTAACCAAAAAAATCTTTTATATGAACGAAGCAGGAAGAAATATACTGGGGCTTAGTTTGGAACAGATACAACAGATGTATTGTTACCAGTTATTTAAATCTAGTCAAAAAGAATGTGTAGTTTGTGAATTACATGCAAATCATGCAGAAGTAATGACAGAAGAAGATGCAGCAGGTTTGAGAAAATATATTCCACATGGCAAATTTATTTTGCAGAGTACACATACGATTTGGAAGGGGAGTGCGGCTCGCTGTGTAACATTTTTAGATATAAATGATACAGCGCATGTGGAAAGGTATCTGGAATCTCAGATGGAGAGTCAGGAGGCTTTTTCAAAGTGCTGGTCTCTCATTTTGGAATCAAATTCAGGGGATACAGAATACGAAAAAATTCTCCGTGTATTAACCGATTATTACGATGCAGATTGCTCCGCAATCGTTACAAAGGATATGGGAGAATATAAGGAACTTTTTGAGTACCATAGAAACTCTGGACAAAGCGTTGCAGAAGGTCTGCATATGTCGTTGGGGCAGGATGTATTGGAGCAGTGCGAAGTGCTTTTGGATGCAGAAGGATTTATGCGTCCACGTCATATCAATGAAGTGTTGCAGGAAATGCCAGAATTGGCATTGACGCTGGAGAGAAAATTTGTACGTAATACCGTGGGGATTGCGTTGCGAAAATTCGGGGATATCATTGGTGTTTTAATGATTATCAATCCTCGTCGTAATGCGTCGGATTTTACCTTGATTGGTCGAATTGGTGTATTCTTTGGAACGGATTTAATCCGAAAGAAATTAACAGATAACAAAACTTATGAAGAAGATCATGATGTCATGACAAAACTATGGAGTCGTGATTTCTTTAATAACGCTTGGAAAATAGATTATCTGCCTATATTTAAAAATGGAATGGGTGTTTTCACGGCGGATATTTATGGATTAAAAGATATAAACAAACAGTTGGGGTATAACACGGGAAATGATCGTATTGTCGAATTGGCAGATTTGTTCCGTAAGGTGTTTACAGGTTATAGCATATTCCGTTATGACGATGATCAGGTCTTAGCGATCTGTCATAATGTAGAGCAAAAACAATTCCAAAAGATGGCGGACTATGCAAAAGAACTGGTAGAAGAGTTAGATTTTGAAGTAAGTCATGGATATTCATGGAAACCAGAACCTTTGGTAG
>CAZDAP010000115.1:0-4699 GCA_964503585.1 uncultured Lachnobacterium sp.
ATTCTTCTTAATCTGATTTTAACTGCCATTTTTGTTTCCTCCTAGGATAAAATAAAAAATTTGTTAACATATTTATTTAAAACCGTTGTCTTATGTTTACAACTGATTTTAACAAGTTAATTTCTAAAATGGAAATCTTCCATTGAAGTTTCCGTTAAAAGGTCTTCTCTTACCTTTACGTCCGCCCATCATACCAGGCATCTTTTTCATCATCTTCTGCATCTGCTCAAACTGTTTTACCAGTCTGTTTACTTCTGCGATATCCACACCAGCACCTTTTGCAATACGATGCTTACGGCTAGGATTCATAAGTTTTGGATTCTGACGTTCCTTGATGGTCATGGACTGAATGATTGCTTCTGTACGAGCCAACTGCTTCTCTGCAGCGTCAGTATCAATATCAGGCATATTACCCATTCCCATACCTGGCATCATACTCATCATTGCGGACATACCGCCCATCTTTTTCATCTGACTCATAGATTCTAAATACATCTCGTAGTCAAACTGATTCTTACGCATTTTCTGTTCAATCTTTTTCGCAGATTCTTCATCAATGCTTTCCTGTGCTTTTTCAATCATGGTAAGCACATCGCCCATACCAAGGATTCTTGAAGCCATACGGTCTGGATAAAACTGCTCTAAATCAGCAAGTTTTTCACCCATACCTGCGTAAAGAATTGGCTTTCCAGTAACTGCTCTAATAGAAAGAGCCGCACCACCTCGTGTATCACCATCTAACTTGGTAAGAACCACGCCATCTACGCCAATCTTTTCATCGAAGGTCTGTGCTACATTTACTGCATCCTGACCTGTCATAGCATCTACTACTAAGATTGTCTGTGTAGCACCAGTTACTTCTTTTATTTCAACCAATTCTGCCATCATTTCTTCATCTACATGAAGACGACCAGCAGTATCGATGAATAACACATTAAATTCATTTTTCTTTGCATATTCTACTGCAGCTTTGGCGATGTTTGCTGGCTTTTCAGAAGTCCCCATTTCGAAAACTTCCACACCCATCTTCTCGCCGTTTACTTTCAACTGTTCAATCGCTGCTGGACGGTAAACGTCACAGGCTGCAAGAAGGCTTTTCTTACCTTTTGTCTTGAACTTACCTGCAAGTTTTGCTGTGGTAGTCGTTTTACCAGCACCCTGAAGACCAACCATCATAATAATCGTCAATGATTTTCCTGGCTGAAACTGAACTTCTGTAGTTTCAGAACCCATAAGTTTCACCATTTCTTCATTAACAATCTTAATAACCATCTGTCCAGGATTCAAGCCGTTCATAACGTCCTGACCTATCGCACGTTCTTGTACGTCTTTGATGAACTGTTTTACTACTCTGAAGTTTACGTCCGCCTCTAAAAGAGCCAACTTTACTTCTTTCATAGCTACTTTAACATCATCCTCTGTCAGACGTCCTTTGCCTCGCAGATTTTTGAACACGTTCTGCAGTTTTTCTGTTAAACTGTCAAATGCCATTTTATAACTCCTCTAAAATTTTGTTAGAGATTGTTTCAATATCCGTTAGGATATTCTCGTCTGCCGACTCTTTGAATTCTTTTGCCAATTCATGAATCTGAGCTACATCTTCTTTTATGTGAAGGAACTTTTCTACCAAGTGAAGTTTCTCTTCGTAATCCATCAATTTCTTACTACAACGCTTCACCAAATCATGAACACCCTGTCGGCTGATTCCCTCTTCCGCAGCAATCTCACCCAAAGACAAATCATTCAACACAAAGTCTTCATAAATCTGTCTCTGATGTTCATTTAAAAGTTCACCATAAAAATCATATAAATACGCAAGTTCAATCTTAGTTTCCATGTTTTTACCTATCATGTGTCTAATAAGAGTACGCTTGCGTACTCTTCGCGCGCGAACGGTGTTGCCAAGCAACAACCTTCCTCTCCGCGAGCTGTGCATAGGATGCGACCATCTTTTGTCGCACCTTTGCTAGATTAACACAAAAAGAATAGGGTGTCAAGCATTTTTACTCGACACCCTGTATGTATTTCATTTAATACAATCTTATTCGTTTTCTTTTTCGCATTCGATTTCCATATCGTAGCCATCTACTTCAATGTTAAGGATTAATGTATCGTCATCAAATTCATATTCGAATTCTTCATCAGAAGTATCTTCATCATCATAGATAAATGTGATAACGCCTTCTTCTTCATCATATTCATATTTACCTTCTACATCAAGTGATTCCATAAGTGGATCTACCAGTGAACCCTGCATATCCATTTCATCAATTAAAGCTTTGATCATTGCATCATAACTTTCATAGCCCATCATAGCAGCGATTTCATCATTGGTATATCCATAACCAGAAAGCTGATCCTCGAACATAGCATCCATCATGTTATAGATTCCATCTTCCATGTTTTCTACGAATACATCGAGAGAATCTTCATCCACCTGCATTGACATTTCGCCATCTTCTGTAAATTCAAAGACAAGTTCAATTGTTAAATCTTTGAAATCAAGATACTGTTCCATACTAGGATCTGATGCTGTCATTTCTTCAACTAAAGCATCTGTGAAATCCCATGTACCTCTCCATGTACCAACAAATGGATTTGAGTTGCCACAAGCAGTAAGCATCATAACCAAAGATAATACTAGTGCTAAAAATACATTACGTTTCTTCATCTTCTTCTCCTCCTGAGTAACAATTTTACAATAAAAAATATATCATATTCCATTTTTTTAATCAAGAAAAAAGGCGTCGCCTTTCATAGGCAACACCTTTTCATCACACTATTTTGTACATTCAACACGAAGAGAATAGTTTTCACCTCTAAAAACAAGAATTAAATTATCCCCTTCAAAGGAATATTCAACTGCTTCGTACTGATCATCATTATAATGAATATTTACCGTTTCTTCGTTAAATGTATAAGGACCATTTACCGATTCAAACCCAGTCAAAGCCGCCTCTGTAACCTCCATCATGTTTTCTTTCATAGGATCCATGATTTCTGTTACTTCTTCCGAACTCAACATGTATTCAATATATTCCTCTTCGGTCATGCCAGATTCCGCTACCGCTTCTTCTAAAGTAAGTCCAGCTTCATTTAAGTAAGCCATCAAACTTCCTTCTTCAACACCAATCATGCCTGCTGCAAAATTATTATTGAAATTTTCTACAGAATCCTGATCAACTGACATGGTCATCATACCATCAGAAAACGTAATATTAATCACGAATGTTAAGTCTTCGAAATCTACATACTCTGCCAAATCTGGATAATGTTCTACAATACCATCTTCAAACTGTTTTGTAACATCCAAAGTTCCTTTCCATGTTCCTTTAAACGGATCACCAGAACCACATGCACCAAGCAGTGTAGAAAATACTAATAAAATTGAAAGTAATAAGCATCTTTTTTTCATTTATTTTCCTCCATTACGAAAAAATAAAACATCCCTTTACACATTTTAACATAATCCTTCTCTATTTGACAATAAAATTACACTTCATCTTTATTACATTTTTATAAAGATGTGCGTACCACCTTTGGCTGATAACCAACGTTTTCCAATTCTCTCAAAATCTGATTTTTATGCTCTGTACCAAAACTTTCCATTGTAATACGAAGTTCTACTGCTGCATTACGATTGGTTGATACAAACTGGTTATGCTCAAGTTTAATAACATTTCCTTGTGCTTTGGCTATCACATCTGCAACCATAGACAACTGACCTGGTCTATCTGGCAGCAATACGGATACCGTAAAGATACGATCTCTAAAGATAAGACCTTGCTGTACTACAGATGACATTGTAATAATATCCATGTTACCACCACTTAAAATAGAAACCACACGTTTTCCCTGTACATCTAAGTGTTTTAACGCTGCAACTGTTAATAAACCTGAATTTTCTACAACCATTTTATGATTTTCAACCATATCAAGGAATGACGCAATCAGTTCATCATCCTCTACTGTGATAATATCATCTAGATTTTTCTGAATATATGGAAAAATCAAACTTCCTGGTGTTTTTACAGCAGTACCATCTGCAATCGTATTTACTGTTGGAAGTGTATTCACTTTTCCTGCTGCAAGGGAACTCTGCATACAATTTGCGCCTGCAGGTTCTACACCGATTACTTTAATCTTTGGATTTAATAATTTTGCAAGCGTAGCAACACCCGCTGCTAACCCACCACCGCCAATTGGAACCAAAATATATTCTACCAATGGAAGTTCTTTAAAAATTTCCATTGCAATACTACCCTGACCAGTAGCTACTGCCAAATCATCAAATGGATGAATAAATGTATATCCTTCTTTTTCTGCCAACTCTAATGCATGCGCACAAGCCTCATCATATACATCACCATAAAGGATTACTTCTGCACCATATGATTTAGTACGATTGATTTTAATAAGAGGTGTTCCTTTTGGCATAACAATCACTGCTTTACAGCCATAACGCTTTGCAGCATAGGCAACACCCTGTGCATGATTGCCTGCAGAAGCAGTAATTAAGCCTTTACTTCTTTCCTCATCTGTCAAAGTACTAATTTTATAATATGCACCTCGCACCTTATATGCGCCAGTTAACTGCATATTTTCTGGCTTTAAATACACTTTATTTCCAGTTGTTTCACTTAGATACTCACTATAAATCAGTTTTGTTTCCAGTGTAACCTCTTTTACTTTTTCACTT
>CAZDAP010000116.1:0-4688 GCA_964503585.1 uncultured Lachnobacterium sp.
ATCTCTTTTCAGCTTCTGGAATACCTACTTCTTCCATAAGCTGAATCGCACGGTTCTTTGCCATTGCCTTAGTTACTTTGTATACCATCTTTGCACCCTGTGCTTTCAAGTAATCCACCATAGCTAATGCATTGTCGTCAAATTCTGTATCAACAACTTCCAACTGTGCTTCATAGTCTTCTACAAGTCTTGTTACACATACAACCATATTTGTAACTACGAGTTCATAGTCTGTATTTTCAAAAGCGATCTTTTCAGCTTTGCTAAGACGAGATTTATTTTTCAATCTCATAGCTTCTGTATAATCACTTACAGCATGACCCATAGCCGCTTTAAAAGTATAAGCAGTACTATCTTTTACAAGACTAAGTCTATCGATAGACTCTTCAACTTCTTTCATCAAAGCATCTGCTTTTGTCTTTAATTCTTTTACATCAATGCTGTCTGCCTGTAAAAATACAAGCATTTCTTTGGCATGTGCAAGAACATTCTGTTTCATTTCTTTTGAATCATTGTAAGAAAGTTGTAATGCTTTCTCAATATCTTTCAAGAATGCAAACATATATTTTTCATCAATACATGTTTTTGTCATTTCGTTCATGCCAGCAACATCTTTTGCAAGTTCATCTAAAGATTTTGCATTATTTTCAAATGTAACATAATAACCTAATGTAAAGAAGTTAGGTTTTACTGCTTTACGTGCACTACGAACATCTTCTAAAACTGTTTTGAGTTCTTCTAAAAGCCCAATCAAAGTCTGTGCATTTGCACCTTCTTTACCATAAGCTTTTCCTTCACTTTCGATATCCGCAACAAGTTTTGTGTATTTTTCATCCGATGCATTTACAAGGAATGGATTACAAACTTTCTTTGCATCTTCTACCAAAAATTTAACATTTTTAGGAACAGTCATTGTTTTCTTACCGATGATTTCAATACGAAGACGTTCTGCATCAACGATTACTGATTCCAACTTATCATAAGCAGCATTGTATTCCTGCTCATGCTTATTACTTACTTCAATAAACTTCTTCAAAGTTTCGATGTTTGCTTTTGCTTCTGCTGTTTTTGCAGCATCACCTTCAAATGCTTTTACCATCTTTTCTTCTAAAAGTTTTGTTGTTTTATTAAAAATATTCTTAGCATCTCTCTGACTAGATTTACCATTTAAAATCATAGCTTCTGTCAGCTGTTTACCAATCTTAACGATTGGGTTCAAACTAGAAAGTGGATCCTGGAAAATCATAGAAATACGATTACCACGAAGTTCATGGAATTCTTCTTCTGAAATTTTCATAAGGTCCATTCCATCATAATGAATTTCACCGCCTTCAACGATAGCGTTGCCAGCGAGAATACCCATCATAGCACGAGCTGTTACGGATTTACCAGAACCAGACTCCCCTACGATAGCGATAGTTTCGCCTTTGTTAAGGTCAAAAGAAATATCTCTAACAGCCTTAACTCTTCCGTTGTTTGTACGGAATGAAATTCTTAAATTTTTCACATCAAGTATTTTTCCCATTATTCATCCGCTCCTCTTAATGAAGGGTTAAAGGCATCACGTAAACCATTACCAAATAAGTTAAATGAAATCATCAACAAGGAAATAGCAACAGCTGGCACCATAATGATATGTGGATCTGTACTTAAGTATTCCTTACCATTTGCAAGCATTGTTCCAAGTGATGTTGAATATTTACCCTGGAAGTTTACAATACCAAGGTAAGATAAAATTGTTTCTGTAAGAATCGTACTAGGAATAATAAGGATGGAAGATGTAATAATCGTACCAATCGCATTTGGGAAGATATGTTTAAACATAAGTCTTCCATCTCTTGCACCTAATGTTCTAGCTGCAAGTACGTATTCCTGATTCTTAAAACGATAAAACTGTGTTCTTACACGATAAGCTACACTGATCCATCCTGTTAAACAGAATGAAAGCAGAACCCCGGCAAAGGTTGGCATAATACCTGTAATTACTAAATGTAACTGTACAAGTGTTGCCAATACGATAAATGGTATACCATTCAATACATCCGAGATACGTTCACCAATCAAGTCAACCCAGCCACCGTAGTAACCTTCGATTGCACCATAAATTGCACCAAAGAGAAGGTTGATTGCAGATACAAATACAGCCAATACTAAAGAAGTTCTAAGACCATATGCAAGTCTTACGAAAATATCGTAACCCTGTCCATCTGTACCAAAATAATGTACTGGTTCACTACCATTTACATACTGATAGTAATTGTAGTAAAGTACACGAACCTGCACCATGGACTTATCCTTTGCAAGATAGTAAACTACATTTCCATCTTCATCTCTAATATAGTTATCCTCAAGTCCGCTCTTCATTGCTTTATCTAACGAAATAACATTTCCGTTAGAATCCACAGGCGAACCATTTCCCGCATGTTTATACCAGAAGTTTGCATCAGAAACATTATTCACATCGCAAAATTCATTGGTCGTATCTATCATAGGATACAACACCTGAACACCAGTCTCTTCCTGCCATGCCAAAACATTTTCATAATCTGAATATGTCATGGAAATGTACTGGAAACCTTTTACAAAGTACGAATGTGTTCTTACGTCACGATAACTCTTTCCCTGTAGCATATACTCTTCACCAACAGAGATAATTGGAGAATAATCTGACTCTATTGCTTCTTCCCATGTAACGTTACCAAGTCCTTCTGGGTCTTCTGCCGCCATACCAATACCTGCATAATACATATAGTATTTATCATTAAATTTCTGATCGTAACCACCATCAAAAACAGACATAAATGACAACGCAGGGATATATGGTCTAGCCTTTGTATAAGTACCATCTTTATCACCAAGATCATAGTTTGAAATAAATGGCACTATAATCGCATATAATGCAACCAAAACAATGATTAATGTTGCAATGATGGATGCCTTGTTTTTTCTAAAACGGTTCCATGCATCTTCTAAATATCCAATTGGTTTTGTTTTAAATTTTTCGTCATGTAGATTCTCACCAGCCTGGGCGAACTCAAACTTCTCAGCTGGTATGTTTTTAATATCAAACTGATTTTCCATTTTACTTCTCCCCTATTCTGATTCTTGGATCTAAAAGACCATAACTTAAATCGACAATAATCGTTCCAGCTAAACTAATAATGGTATAAAACATACTAGTTGCCATAAATACATCATAGTCACGGAACGTAATAGACTTCAAATACAACTGTCCAATACCATTAACAGCAAAAATCTGCTCAATAATCATAGCACCAGACATAATACCAATAAACAAACTTACAATTGTAGGCAAAATAGGTACCATAGCATTCTTAAGTGCATGTCTTACTGTAGCCTGACGTCTGGTAAGACCTTTTGTACGTGCAAGAAGCATATAATCACTAGTTAAGGATTCTGTAAGTTCCGCTCTTGTAAAACGAGCAAGTGATGCAATTGTACTAAAGGACAATGCAAGCACTGGTAATACCATTGATTTTAACATCGTACCTGTAAACCAAGAACCGCCTGCGTCATACAGTGAAGAAATTACTACTGGAAACCATCCAGTCTTAAAACCTAAGAAATACTGTAAGATAAATGCATATACATAACTTGGTACAGAAATAAATACCATAACACCAAGTGAAATCAGGTGATCCTGCCATTTATTCTTCTTAATAGCTGCTAATATACCTAACCCAATTCCTACTGGAACTGAAAATAGAATTGAGTAAATATTAAGGAGAATAGTTGGTGTGAGTTTAGAACTGATTACTTCACCTACACCCTTCATATATTCAATTTTCCAGGATGTTCCCCAATCCCACTTTGTAAAAATGTTTTTAAGGTATATTCCATACTGGACAAGGATAGGTTCATTGTATCCCAATGCCTCTCGTCTAGCTGCTTCAATCGCTGCCTGCGCACCTGACTGCGCTTCATACGATACAGGAAGCATCTTAATTAACACAAAGCAAATGGTCATGATTACCATGAATACCATCAACATAAGTCCTATTCTCTTTAATACATACTTAAATGTTCTCATAGTTCATACACCTTTTTTAATAAATTAATAAAGTTTCTCATAAACATCAGTAATTCAGCTATCAGGAATTTTTCCTAATAGCTGAATACTGTATGTAATTCTTATAAAATTATTTCAAAATTTTATTCGTAGCTTAATGTACCGCCCTGTTCTGCAACATAATCTTCCCATTCAGCATCTGTATAGTTATATGTCATGTGACGAACACCACCGTAACCATACATGATGTTGTATGTTGTTGTACCCATATTTGTTTTCTGTGAGTAAAGTGAACATACTACGTCACAACCCCATGGGATACACTGATATGCTTCCATAAGACCTGTTTCTAATGCTGCTAAAACAAAGAGTTTTGCATCCATGCTAACTGTGTTGTCATAGTTGATATAGTATGACCAGTTCTGGAATGTATCTGTAACAGTTTCAGCTGTTCCATCGCCATCAAAGTCATATGTGATATCTAAAGTTTCAGTTGTTGGATTCCAACCATTTGATTCATGAATCTTTTCAACTGATCCCATGTATACTGGGTCACAGTAGCAAAGCATCATCTGGAATGGATAGAATGCAGCACCACCCCATGCACCACGAATCATTTCAACTTTACCCTGAGCAACGTCATCATATCTTGTTGCAG
>CAZDAP010000117.1:0-4653 GCA_964503585.1 uncultured Lachnobacterium sp.
AGAAGAAAAGACCACAAAATTTGTGGCCTATGCTGATAATTTTTTTCTACCTTTTGCTCTTCTTGCAGCTAATACTTTTCTGCCGCCTGCTGTACTCATTCTACTTCTGAATCCGTGTACTTTAGATCTCTGTCTCTTTTTTGGTTGGAATGTCATCTTCATTATTATCCACCTCCTCTACGTTAAAAAACATCATCCCTAATTATAGCAAAAAAGTCTCCCAAGTCAAGAAAAATCAACACTTTTTTAAAAATAAATTTTTCCACAACTATATATAATAAGGAAGAAACTCTTTTTTACAATATATTGTGTTTTAAAACTAATTGATTAGAAAAAACAATTATTCATATATTATTTATTAAACTAAGTTATTCACTTATTGTGGATAACTTGTGGAAACAATGTACACAATACATGGATAAAATGTGCAAAAACTTCTTTAGGCTAGATTTTTCTAGGTTTATAACTTTTATTGCCTTTAAACGACGTTTAAACATTGATTAAAAGCGAAAAATAGTGTACTATTATATCTGTAGAATTATGGATAACTGTCCGCAATTTTAAAAAAGATATGGAGAACTACATGGAAAACATTATTAAAAAGTGGGATGAGATATTAAATACGGTAAAAAAAGAGCATGAAATATCAGATATTTCCTTTGATACTTGGATGCGACCTTTAGAAGTATATGCAGTAGAAGAAAACGTTCTTTATATTCTAGCTCCATTTGAACAAATGGCTCTTAGTTATATTCAAAAGAAATATTATCTTCCACTAAAAGTTGCTATTGGCGAAATTATCGGAAAAGAATATGACATTCAATTTATTTTACCAGAACATGCAAAAACATTAAGTATAAAGAAACCAATTAAAAAAGTTGCTTCTTTAAATGGTTCTAATTCTAATTTAAATCCAAACTATACATTTGAAACTTTTGTCGTAGGTAATAACAACCGTTTTGCTCAATCAGCAGCACTTGCCGTAGCTGAATCACCAGGTGAAACTTACAATCCTCTTTATATATATGGAGGACCTGGACTTGGAAAAACTCACCTTATGCATTCCATCGGACATTTTATTTTAGATCAGAATCCAAACTCAAAAGTAATTTATGTTACATCTGAACAATTTACAAATGAAGTTATTGAGTCAATCCGAAATGGTAATGCATCTTCTATGACTAAGTTCCGTGACAAATATCGTACTGTAGATGTACTTATGATTGATGACATCCAATTCATCATAGGTAAAGAAAGTACACAGGAAGAATTTTTCCATACATTTAATGCACTTCAAAGTCAGGGCAAACAGATTATACTTACTTCTGATAAACCTCCAAAAGAAATGGAAACCTTAGAAGAACGTATTCGTTCCCGTTTCGAATGGGGTCTTATGGCAGATATCGGTATTCCTGATTATGAAACAAGAATGGCTATTTTGAGAAAAAAAGCAGAATCGGATAATTTTGATATTAATGATGAAATTCTTAACTACATTGCTAACAATATCAAATCCAATGTTAGAGAGTTAGAAGGCGCTTTAAATAAATTATTAGCTTACAACAATTTGTGTCATGAAATCATTACCATGGATATAGCACAAAAAGAACTTCAAAATATCATTACTCCAGATAAACCAAGAGAAATTACACCACAACTTATTATTGAAGTTGTTACCGAACACTTTAATATTTCTATGGATCAGATGATTTCAAAAAGTCGTAGTAGTGATATAGCAAGACCAAGACAGATTGCAATGTACTTGTGTAAAAATATGACAGATTCATCCTTAGATGTTATTGGTTCCTTCTTAGGTGGTAGAGATCATTCCACTATTATTCATGGAATTAAGAAAATCGATGAAGAATATGAAAAGAATGAAAATACAAGAACATTAATTGATACTATTAAAAAGAAGATAAATCCAAACTAATTATAAACTTATAAACATCTATCAACAGTGGATGAAATGTGCATATGTTTTTGTTCACAAACTTGTCCATTTTTTCCAATAGTTTTAAGAAGTTTATAAAAGGGGTTATCCCATTAAAAAATCCTTATATTTACTAAGGTTGAAGGGGTTATAAACTTTTAAACATCCCCTAAGAATAATATTACTAATTTTCTACATTTATATATACGACAGAAGGGAGCTTTTCAATGAAATTAGTTGTATCAAAATCAAATTTATTACGTGGAGTAAATACTGTTATTAAAGCTGTTCCAACTAGAACAACAATGGCTATTTTAGAATGTATTCTTATTGATGCTTCTACGAATGAGATTAAATTAATGGCAAACGATTTGGAACTTGGTATTGAAACTAAAGTAGAAGGTGAAATTATTGAAAGAGGTGTAATTGCTTTAGATGCAAAATTTTTCTCAGAAGTAGTTCGTAACCTTCCAGAAAATGATGTAGTCATTGAAACGGATGAAAGTTTTAAAACAGTGATTAAATGTGAAAAATCAATTATCAACATTATTGCAAAATCCGGAGATGATTTTTCACGTATTCCTTATATAGAAAAAAATGAAGCTCTTGTTATGAGTCAGTTTACATTAAAAGAAGTCATTAAGCAGACAATCTTTTCTATTTCTGATAATGACAACAATAAACTTATGACTGGTGAATTATTCGAAATGAACGAAAACCAGTTAAAAGTTGTTTCCTTGGATGGACATCGTATTTCTATTCGTTATATTGATTTAAAAAATAATTATCCATATAAGAAAGTGGTTGTACCAGGAAAAACATTACAGGAAATCAGTAAGATTATTCCAGGAAACGTAGATGAAGATGTTTATGTTTATATAACTAATAACCACATTGTATTTGAATTTAATAATACAACTGTTGTTTCAAGATTAATTGAAGGTGAATATTTCAAGATTGATCAGATGCTTTCTTCTGATTATGAAACAAAAGTAAAAATCAATAAGAAAAATCTTTTAGATTGTATAAACCGCTCTACTCTTCTTGTAAAAGAAGGAGATAAAAAACCAATTATCATGAACATTACAGATGGTAATATGGAAGTTAAAATTACATCTTTCGTTGGTACTATGAAAGAAGATATTGATATTGAAAAAGAAGGAAAAGATATTTTAATTGGATTTAATCCTAAATTCTTTATGGATGCACTTCGTGTAATTGATGAAGAAGAAGTAAGCCTTTATATGGTAAACCCTAAGGCTCCATGTTTTATTAAAGATGATGAAGGTAAATTCATTTACTTAATCCTTCCAGTAAACTTTAGTAACGTTAATTAAAATAGCGAAAACTAGGAGAATATATGATTATTGTAAATATTAGAGAAGATGAAGAATTTATTAAGTTGGGACAGGCTTTGAAAAAGGCATCTGTTGTTAGTTCTGGAGTAGAGGCTAAAATGGTTATTTTAGATGGACTTGTAGAAGTAAATGGTGAAACAGAACTACAGAGAGGAAAAAAACTCCATGATGGAGATATTGTTTCTTATAATGGAGAAACAATTAAGGTTGTAAGATGATTATAAAATCAATAGAACTTAGCAACTTTCGAAACTATGAAGAATTAAATATTCAATTTGATAACGGTACTAATATTTTATATGGCGACAACGCCCAGGGAAAAACAAATATATTAGAAGCTGCCTATTTTAGTGGTACTACTAAATCACACAAAGGCAGTAAAGATAAAGAAGTCATTCGTTTTGGATGCGGGGAATCTCATATTAGAACTATTGTTGAAAAAAATGACAAAGAATATCAAATTGATATGCATTTAAGAGAGCGTGGTTCAAAGGGAGTAGCGATTAATAAAATACCAATAAAAAAAGCTAGTGAACTTTTTGGTATTTTAAATATTGTATTCTTTTCTCCAGAAGATTTAAATATTATAAAGAATGGGCCTGCAGAAAGACGTAGATTTTTAGATGCAGAACTTTGTCAGTTAGATAAATTATATTTATCTGATTTGACAAAATATAATAAAATTTTAAATCAGAGAAATAAGTTATTGAAAGATATATGTTTTAGACCTGATTTAATGGAAACACTTTCAGTATGGGATGCCCAGTTAATTGAAACAGGAAAAAGAATCATAAAAAGAAGAAAACAGTTTATCGAAGAATTAAATGAAATTATTGGCCAGATTCATTCTAACATTTCGGGCGGAAAAGAAATTTTAATTTTAAAATATGAGCCAAATATTGATGATATTTTCTTTGAAGATGAACTTTTAAAATCAAAACAAAAGGATTTAAAACTTTGTCAGACAACGGTAGGTCCTCATAGAGATGATATGTTGTTTTCTGTAAATGATATAGATATTCGTAAATTTGGATCTCAGGGTCAGCAAAGAACTTCTGCTTTATCTTTAAAATTAGCAGAAATTGAAATTGTAAAAAAATCCATTCATAATACACCAGTATTATTATTGGACGATGTTTTGTCTGAATTAGACAGTAATAGGCAAAACTATTTATTAAATAGTATAAGCGATATTCAAACAATTATTACTTGTACAGGACTAGAAGAATTTGTAAAAAATAGATTTCATATCAATAAAGTTTTTCAAGTTGTTAATGGAAAAGTTTTTGAAAATAACGATTCGAACAAGCATGAAGAGGAGTAATGTATGAGTGAAGAATTAAAAAATGGCCAGGAATATGG
>CAZDAP010000118.1:0-4607 GCA_964503585.1 uncultured Lachnobacterium sp.
TAGGTTCACCAACAATTGCTGGACACCCAGCCTCTAATGCCATAGCAATCGTGCTGCATGGCTCATCATACGTTGCCTTATCTCTTACTTGTAATTGGTGTACAAAATCAGGGGATTGAAGTTTTATATTATCCATGATTTCCAAATATGCAATAACGCTTTCCAGATAAACATTCTTAAAATGACACATATCATCCAACATTCGTGTAACAGAAAGATGTGTTACATACACCGTGTCAAACTCATTTAATAGTTCTAATTTATTTTCTGCAGTCAGTAAATACAATGCCCATGCATCTATAGCAACACTACGATTCAGGTCAAATTTTAATGTCTTTTTTATTTCATCAACCGAGACATGCCACTTTTCTTTAAGAAGTCCATCCCTCACACTTGGAATCCTGCTTTCTATCATACCATTCCATGTAGGCTCCATATGAGGTGGATATTTTCGCTGCCAAATCAAAAACTGTGCACCTTCCTTGGTCAAAAATGGTCCTGGGAATGTTTGAAACAGAACTCCAAAAGAAGGATTGTCCGCACTAAAATGCTCCCACGCTTTTTTACTATTTAAATTACACATATATGCAATGAGTGCAACTCGATGATATTCGTTTGGCGGTAACAAACCTTGTTCCAAAAACATAAGACGCTCCTGCTCAAAATGTTCTGGTTCATTAAATGAATTTGTATACAGCATTAACTCATGCTCCCAAAAACATCTAATTACCTCATCTTTCATCTCGTTTTGATGTTCGATATAAAACCTCAATGCATCTTTTATGTCACGTCTATAATTCACGATATAATCTATATATGCTCTGTAAGCATATTCCAGCTCCTCTTTCACATATTCTTTATGATTTTGAAACAAGTCCAAAAACATAGCATCCGCTTTATGCAGCATCCAATTTCTTTTATAGAACTGAAGAATTTCCTGCCAGAGTTCAAAACAAGAATTGTTTTTCCAACTCTCAACGTATCTTTCTTCTGCTTCCTCTACCGAATGGCTGTTTTCGAATAGGAAGTTTTCAAATGTGATACTAGCATTCACCCTCCCTGATTCTCTGATCAATTGCAAATGGCGTTCAATCTGCATCGCAACATTCCATCCAAAGATAAGTCTTCCTCTGCCATACAAATTTATTAAAGAAACTATAACCGCCATTCGTTCAGATTCTTCAATCTTATATATATTTTCCTCTGCAGATTCAATCACATTCATCATATATTTTTCCAGATTTGGAACATTCCTAAGAACGCTTGGATGAATGAAGTCATATTTCACTGTTATCTCATTCATGCAGCCAAGTGTTTCCATCAACACACAGTCTTCCTCTGTTAGCGCTGGATACTGGGATAAATCTATTCTTCCCCCTTGACATAGCGTTCTTGTATACTTTCGCTCCAAATCTCTTAGTTGCCATTCCTCTAATGGTGGCATATATTTTCTCAACAACGGATAAACTGTCAAAATACGATAATTATCCATTAAAAAATAAAACGTATTAAAAATTACAAGACCTTCTCTTTTAATCATAGCAGAAAAATACAATTCATCCGCCTTATCCATAATCATTAAGAAACATTCCCTTGCTTTGTATAAGCTGGCACGATCCAGTTTCTCCATATCCACAGTATCATCTTCCCTTGTTGCACCTTCTATACCTAAGAAGTAATATGCACACCCCAAAGACTCCAATACTGCATTATCACACCCGATTCGGTAGGAACGATTCAGACACCGCACCGACTTTGTGTATTGTTTATAACACTCTCCATAGACATATCCCAGCATCTGATATATCAGTGCCTCTGCATCACTTGCAAGATTACCCAATTTCAGATTTTCTCTCTCGTCTAAAAACTGCAGCAATGTTTCTTCTACTGGGGCATTCTCTGTATATGCACGACAAATCGTACTAAAAAAATCAGCCATTTGAAGAACTAGTTCATTCTCCCCGCCTTTTGATAACAACTCCTTTGCATAATCTATCATTTCCTGATATCTTTTATTCCCAAAACAGAACGTCATCCATCGCAACGGATCATGTTCCATAAAGAAATTTCGTTTTCTCATCTCTTCTTCAAGGGAATAGAATTCTTCCTCTAAATAACATACTTCATAGCAATAATGTAAATGTTGCATATGGCGTTTTATGACACTATCGCTGCATTTTTCAAAATAAGGCTCCTGCATCTTTTTATTTGCAAAATCGATCGCTCTTTGAAATTTGATGTCATCAATATATGCTCTTACTTTCTCCGTCTGCTTCACAAGCCATTCATCATAAATATTATTTTCTACTATAACTTCATCAGCTTTATCTGTTTTAAGCAGTACCTGTCCACTTGCAACATCTTCTTCAGGAATATGAGCAATACGAGTTTCCAAAGTAATGTGAAAATGATTTTTCATGATACTTCGTATTGGCTCCATCTTAACCGCAGATAGCCTTCCTCTATGTATTGTTTCACCAAAGCCAAATGCCAACAACCCCATAATACTCATTACTTCATCACCACTATCCCATAATGGCGAACCAGAAAACCCCTGCATTTCATATGTTCTATCGCCTGCATCCAGATATCCATCCTCTGTCCGAAAAGTAAATCTAGTTGAATTAGGCGAATTATGTAAAACGGTTCCATGAGTAATGTCTAACAACTCTAATAATTCATTATTGAAACTACATCCCATCGGATAACCAGATGCAAAAATTTTATCACCTTTTCTTGCTTCAGTAATCATATATTTTGTAGCATCTATCTGAATTCCATCTTCTTTCTTTAAACAAAGTACTGCCACATCTACAGAATGCTTTTTTACACCATTTTCTACGGTTATTTCGTCTATTGGAGAATACTGCACCTGTGTTTTATCTGCTGTCATACAACACACTTGATAATCCTCCAATTCTCTATCGTTTGGCACTAAATAGTAAATCTCTATTGGATTTGTCAATTCATCTATTACATGAGCGCAGGTAAAAACATAAATCTCGTCTCCTGCTCCTGTATAGAATAATAGCCCCGTTCCACAGGAAGATTTCTTTGTATCTGTAATAAGAACTGAATATTCCTGTGTCCGTAATTCTAATCTCTCGATTAACTCGTTCTTTTCTACTCCCATCGGATTTCCTCTCCCTCTACAAAGTGTATCTTACCATCCATCTCTTTCTCTGTCATAAATTTATTCCACCATGGAACAGCTCCATATACATGGATTCTTTCATACCATTTTAACAGCTTTGCTATAGTCTGTTTATCTGGATGCATAATTCCATCTGTGCATATCATAAAATTTTTACACTGTATCTTATTGCACCATTCTTCTGACAGATTTCTCACAGAACCATGATGTGGCAGTTTTACCAAATCATAGTTTCCATTTTCCAGATTATCCAAAATATCCTCCGACCACGCATCTCCTGTAAACAGACATCTTACCTTATCATATTCAAACTCAAACACTATGCTGGCATGATTGCTTAAGCTGGTATCCTTATGATTTATAGGCATTTCCATTAGTTCCTCAATAGAAAATCCATAATCTGACAACTTTCCAAGTGGAGTATTATCCAATCCCCCAAATAGATGTGTTAATGTATCCTTGGTAGGCCACAAAACATGAAATGAAGCACCATCAAGCTCATACCTGTCACCTTTTACTGCTGATTTTACTGGAATATTACTTTGTGTCAATCTTGTATAAACTTCATCATTTTGTCTTACTGATAAATCTACATGATTTGCTATCATGGAACCATGATTCATCCATACCTCTTTTATGGGAAGCTGTCTCTTCTGGCGTAAATTACCAAGGAGACCACCAATATGGTCATCATCTACATGGGTCAGAATCAATACATCTACTTGTTCCCCAACATCTGAAATTTCAGAACAAATCGAGTGAAACCGAGGCGCAAACCGAATCACTCCAGTATCGATTATTACATTACGGATTACACCTGATTTTCCAGTATAACGTAAACGAATACAATCACCTTTACCTGCTGTATAATTAAAAATCTGTAACATTAATGGCTCCTCTCTTTCTTTTTAATAATAACACTTTCCTTACCATATATGATAGGCTTTAGAGCACAAATTTTGTATTAAAATTTGTAAGAGATATACAAAAAAGCACATAGTAAAACTGTAAGGCTGTAACGGTACATAAACAGACAGGTCGTTGAACAATGTCATCTTATCTAAATGACATTGGTCAACGACCTGCCTTGTTACTAGTAACAAAATTTACTTATCAATTTTCTCTCTTGTTTTTACTAAAATATATATTCTTATGCAGTCAACACCTTAAGCACCTGACCGTGTTCTCTTATCACATCTTGCGTCACCTCTATATCCATCTGCATCTTATCCAATCTTTCTAACTCCACTTTATAACGATCGTATGTAGAGGTATAGCACTCTTCTATGTGTCGTAGACGAGGTTCCATATCATTTTCTAATTTTAAATTTATTTTATGAATTTGAGTCTCTAAATTCATTTCTACTATATCTATCTTTTGATTCGTTTTCTGAATTTGATTCTCTAAATTCTTTTCTACTATATCTATCTTTTGATTCGTTTTCTCGATTTC
>CAZDAP010000119.1:0-4595 GCA_964503585.1 uncultured Lachnobacterium sp.
GTAATGAAGCAATGTCCATGGCAATTCACGATGAAATATTTTATCAGTTGTCCATAGAGTTGGGAATCGAGTTGTCGGAAGAAGAAAAAGAAATATTACAGAATGATGTGGATGATTTCTGGTACGACCTCACGGATGATGGAAAAGAAGAAAAACTTGGTATTACAAAGGACGATATCTATACCGGTATGGAAAAAATTGCTTATGCACAAAAGGCGCAACTGATATGTGCAGGGATGGACGGTGTAGATTATTCCGATTATGACTATAATGAAGAAGTTTTCTTGGATTTTCTAAGTGATTATGAGTATGATGTAAAGGATACCGTGTTAAACAGATTGGATTTCGGTGATATAACACTGGAGCATGAATAGAGAATAAGAAATAGAAAGAAGAATAATATGGCAGTAAAAATTGGAAGAAATGATCCATGTTGGTGTGGATGTGGAAAAAAATATAAAGTATGTCATGCGGCATTTGATGATAAGATTGCGAAGTTTGCAGCGTTGGGACACAAGGTTCCACCTAGAAATATCATAAAAACTCCTGCACAAATCGAAAAGATTAAAGAAAGTGCAAAAATCAACATGGCAGTATTGGATTATATTCAGGAGAATATCCATGCAGGAATGAATACTGCAGAAATTGATAAGATTGTTTATGATATGACAACAGAAATGGGTGGTATTCCAGCTCCTCTTAATTATCAGGGATATCCATATAGTGTATGTACATCTGTAAATGAACAGGTATGTCATGGTTTCCCATCGGAAGATGTGGTTTTAAAAGAGGGAGATATCATCAATGTAGATTGTTCAACTATTTTAGATGGATATTTCAGTGATTCATCCAGAATGTTCTGTATTGGAGAAGTGAGTCCAGAGAAGAAACGTCTGGTAGAAGTAGTGAAAGAATGTGTTGAACTTGGTTTAAAAGAGGTAAAACCTTGGGGCTTTTTAGGAGATATGGGGCAGGCTGTTCACGATCATGCTTACGCCAATGGATACACCGTTGTGCGAGAAATTGGCGGGCATGGTGTTGGCCTGGAATTCCATGAAGAGCCTTGGGTAGGATATAATACAAAACGTGGAACGGATATGCTTATGGTTCCAGGCATGATATTTACCATTGAACCAATGGTAAATATGGGCGGTGTAGAAATCTTTATCGATGAAGAAAATGATTGGGAAGTATACACTGCAGATGGAAAACCTTCTGCACAGTGGGAAATCATGGTTCTCGTAACGGAGGATGGTGCAGAAGTACTATGCTGGTAAAAAGAGGTTGAGATGAACACGAAAAACAGACAATTAACAAAGACTGAAAAGCGTGTAATACGAATTATGGCAGTGGCAGTAATTATAGCTGCTGCTATTTTCGCATGGGTTACTTATGCGAATGATTATTATAAAGCAACGGACACGGCAAAGAAAGCGATGCTGGGAAATGAACTGGTAGAAGTAATAGAAGAAGATGATTATTATGTGTTTTCTAAGAGACCAGCGATATCTTATGTAGGACCAGGGGATGGAAAAGGGATTGTTTTTTATCCAGGAGGAAAAGTAGAGGAAACTGCTTATGCACCACTACTCCTAGAGTTGGCAGAACAGGGATACGAAGTATATCTCATAAAGATGCCAGCAAAACTTGCGATTTTGGGAATGAATGCAGCAGAAGATGTATTTGAAGATGCTCCTCATATTGAAGAATGGACTATGATGGGACATTCTCTGGGCGGAGCCATGGCCGCATCTTTTAGTGCTTCTCATGATGAAGAGGTCGAAGCCTTGGTACTATTAGCTGCCTACAGTACAAAAGATTTAAAGGAACTGGATATAGACGTATATAGTTTCTATGGAAGTGAGGATAAGGTCCTCAATATGGAAAAATATGAAGAATATCGTGTCAATTTACCAGAGAATGTGGTGGAAGAGGTAATCGAAGGAGGCAATCACGCCAATTATGCACACTATGGTGCACAAGACGGAGATGGAGAAGCAAGTATTACACGAGAAGAGCAACAAGAGTGTGTGCTGGATGTGTTTCTTACATTGAGTCCATAAGGAAATATTGTTATAATTGAGTTTTGGGATAGTAGTAACGAGGATAAGGGGAAAAGAAAATGTTAGAAATCGAACGTAAATTTTTGATAAATGGATATCCAATTGGTTTGGAATTAATCAAGGAAGTAGAAATCGAACAGGGCTATCTTAGTATAGATCCAGAGATTCGTCTTCATAAAGCGGTAGATATAAACACAGGGAAAACGGATTTTCGTCTAACGGTAAAGAGCAATGGTGATTTAACTAGAACAGAAATAAAAACAGATGTAAAAGAAAGTTTTTACTATGATACACTGGACCTTTTGGGTGTGAATATGATTCAAAAGAATTTAAAGGAATATAAATTAGGTGCCTGGGTGTTAGAAGTATGTCACGTGGATTCAGGTACACCAAATGAGTTCTTTTATGCAGAAATCGAATTTCCAACAGAAGTGGATGCGAAGACATTTGTTCCACCAAAATTCCTTGGAAGAGAAATTACATTCAACGAAGATTATAAAATGAAAAATTATTGGAAGAGAACAAGATTATAATTATTTTGTTCGAAGAGGATGACATTTTGAATAAGAAAGAAATTTTGGAATTGAAACGCCGTTTTAAAAAAGAAGAGGCTAGTTTTACCCGTTTGGTAGGCTGTTATGTAGATGGTAATAAAAATAAAGTCTGTAAATTTGGCGGTAAGTTTTTGAGTTTAGAAGAAGAGGAATATTACAAATATTTAGAGATTGCGAATAAAGCACTTTCTGGCACTTTGGGAAATAATTTGCTGGAACTTTCTTTTCCTTTAGTAGAAGAGGAAGTAGGGGGAAGACAGCAGATTCTTATGGCGCTTCGCGAAAGTAAATTAGAGGATGAGAATCTTTTGGATACATATTATGATTTGATTATAGATACCTATGACGAAGTAGGTAATTACTTGATTCTTTTGTATCATGATTCTTATGATGTTATGACGCGTACTAGTGATAATGATGATTTGGATGAATCGGAAGAAGTATATAATTATTTGATTTGTGCCATTTGTCCAGTAGCATTGTCGAAGCCAGGATTGGGTTATTTAGAATCGGAAGGCCGTATTGGTAATCGCGTTCGTGATTGGGTAGTTGGAGTTCCAGATACAGCATTTTTATTCCCTGCATTCACAGATAGAAGTACAGATATTCATGCTACATTGTTCTATACCAAAAATACAAAAGAACCACATTCAGAGTTTATGGCTAACGGACTAGGATGTGGTGTAGAGCGTACTGCAACAGAACAGAAGATGGCGTTTCACTCTATCGTGCGTAATGTATTGGGTGCAGAGGATGAGCATACAGAAGATATTCTTATGGATATCCAGCAGAATCTTTCGGATATGATTGAAGAATATGAAGAGAATCATGATGAAGATGCGGATGCTTTTGTGTTAGATAAAGATACATTGGGCAAACTTCTAGAAGAAAGTAATGTGCCAGATGAGAAAGCATCTCGTATCGAAAAGTCTATGGACGAGGCCTTTGGAGAGAAAGCACCTGTGGCTGAAAATGTAATTGATTCCAAGGCATTGATACAGAATGAACTCCGCATGGAGCGCAAAGAAATGGAAAGCCAGATTGTTACACTGAATAAACAATTGGATGATAAAAATACAGAATTAGAAGAACGCACCGTTCAGTTAAAAGAGCGTGAAGAAGAAATTGAAAATTACAAAGCAGAAACACGCAACTACGATGTAGTGCTTCATGTGAAACCAGAAAAGGCAAACAAAATTCACGCTTCTATTATCGATGGTCAAAAGTGTATCGTGATTCCAATGGAAGAAAATGAGCAGGCAACCATTAATGGGGTGAATACAGAATTATAATTCATTTGATACATGGTGGAGGAAAACGAAAATGATTAATACAGTTATTTTTGATATCGGTATGGTTCTTATTGATTTCTGTTGGAAGAAAATGCTGCATGGATTTGGTCTCGAAGGTGAAGATTTTGAAAAGGTAGCAAATGCCACAGTTCGAAACCAGGCATGGAATGAATTCGATAAAGGTCTCGTTTCTGTAGAAGAAATTATCGATATTTTTGCAGAACGTGCGCCAGAATATCGTTCTTATATTGCGAAGATTTTTGAAGATCCAACCAAAATGATTGAGCAGTATGATTATGCAAAAGATTGGATAAAAGAATTAAAAGAGCGTGGATATAAAGTATATATTTTATCGAATTGGTCTGAACCAACCTATCATGCATGTTTGAACAATGAATTGGATTTTTTACCATTGGTGGATGGCGCGGTATTTTCTTTTCAGGAACATGTAATTAAACCAGATAAGAAAATATTCGAGATTATTTGCGAACGTTATCATATAAATCCAAGTGAAGCAGTGTTCTTGGATGATAACCAAGCCAATGTGATTAGTTCGAGAGAGTTTGGGTTGAATACGATTCATTTTAAAACTTATGAGCAGGGAAAAGCGGAGTTGGAAGAATTGTTGGCGAAATAATAAATGTTATATGTAAATTAGGATGGCACCCTTAATTAGGGGTGCCATT
>CAZDAP010000120.1:0-4580 GCA_964503585.1 uncultured Lachnobacterium sp.
CCTGCATAACCATCTGGCGGAATAACGTAATTACAAAGTTCTCTATTGTCACAATAATACCAGATATTTTTGCAAATCTAGTATCAAAGAAAAGAACGCAGCCCAAGAAAGGAACCATCGACATAACACGCATATAGTATGAATTAAAACCATACGCTAAAAGTCCTGTTATAATTAATAATCCTACCATCATAAAATAGCGTAACATCACACTATCTTTATTTTTCTTATAAATAATAAAACCACCTATAGAGGTAACCATCATAATACCAAGCAAACCAAAGGTATATAATTCCGTCCTATATCCCCTCATATAAGAAATAAAAATAATAATAAAACTAATTACATTCAAAATGGCTGTGCTGATACACAAAAATTTGTTAATTTTTCTTATTTGCTCTTCACTTTTTGCAAAGCGATATTCTCTTTCCGTCATATAATAATCCCTTCCCCCGACAATTCATAAATATCTTCAAACGGAATCTTTGTATTTACAATTTTTAAGATTCTAGCATCTGTATCTAGACGTGACACCATTCCTTCTAGTTTTATATATTCGTCCTTATAGAAATACACTACTGTGATAATATCATTTTTCTGAATTTGATGCAATTTATAATCCAATTCTTCTTTTTTTTCTTCGGATAACTCAATTTTTTCTACAACAACTTTTTCCTTTGCACGAAGAGCCTCCTCATAGCCTTTTAAAGCTGCAAAGGGTACAAACTGTTTCGCTCTATTCTCCATATCTATGACTTTCCATTTACATAAACTTCTTTTTCCATTTTGCCATCGCCACTCTTATGTCCACCAATCTGACGATTTCTCTCCATAGTAGTAGCACCTTCCTCTAGGTTCATTCCCTTTAAAATCGCATTCTTACCAAACTTCTTTTTGATATCAATCATGGCTCGCTGCATCTTACGCTCACGCTCCAAATCGGCTGGGTCAATGAACAAATCATACTGTTGGTATGCCTCATCCACTACATTATTGAAACATAAATTCACTCTACGAATCCCTAAATGCTTTGGAATGATACGCTCATATAACTGCTCCACATAAGGCATCATGGTTCTCGCCGAACTGGTAGTAATAGGCAGTGTGGTAGTACCTCGTGCCATAGGAAGATCCAGACGATTTTCGAATCCAATCTGAAGCGTAATCGAATCGGTCACCAATCCTTTGTCCACCAGTTCCAAACAAAGCAAATCTGTCATTTCTTTTACGATTAATTTTCCCTCATCATGCGTACTTTCACAACCTAAAACTTGTCCACTTGTAAGACAATTATGCTTTGGTTTATAGGCTTTTATCTCTGCAATGGTAGTAGGTTCTTTCCCCCAGGCATGGTCTATGAGAAGTTCCGCATCAATTCCCAAAAGAGCATAAATCGTCTCCTCTTTTGCCATAGCAATATCTTTCATCGTATAAATCCCATGTCTTTCCAATCGCTTGGATATTCCTGGTCCCACACGCCAAAAATCCGTCAGCGGACGATGATTCCACAGCGTTTTCTTATAAATGTCCTCATTCAAAAATGCCGTATTTCCCTTAATATGTTTTGCAGAAATATCCAGTGCAACCTTTGCCAAATACATATTCGTACCAATGCCACAAGTGGCTGTAATCTGTGTATTTTTCAACACATCTGCCATAATCGTAGAGGCCAATTCTGCTGCGCTCATCTGATACATGCTAAGATAATCGGTTACATCAAGAAATACTTCATCTATGGAATATACATGAATGTCTTCCTTCGCAATATATTTCAAATAAATAGCATAAATATCCGCAGACACATCAATATATCTCTGCATACGAGGTGGTGCCATGATATATTCCAGATTCTCTGGAATCTCAAATACTCTGCACCTATTTTTAATCCCCAGCTTTTTCATCGCTGGGGATATTGCTAAACAAATCGTCTTTTGTGTACGTTCTGGGTCCGCTACTACTAATTTCGTAGTAATCGGATCCAATCCTCTGTCTGCACACTCTACCGATGCATAAAAGGATTTTAAATCTATGCACAAATATATTCGTTCTTTATTCCGCATTATTCGTTACCATACCATTCTCATCAATGGTTACATCAAAAGATATTCCTTCTAAATAATCATAAAATGCCTGGGCTTCATCACCAGTCAATTCGCTGGTATAATAGTCTTCCGTATCCACTGGAATAACCTGAAGAGATGTCTCTCCCTCCACATTCCAAACTACCTTCAAAGCATAGGTATCTGTCATATCCTCATTAAAGATAAAGTTGCCAAGACAATATACTATTGGCACACCATTATAATATTCGATACCTTGTGGTACATGTGCGTGATTACCCACAACTAAATCTGCACCTGCATCTATGTACTGCTTTGCCAAATTGTGCTGATATTCCTCTGGATATGCTTCTCTTTCAATTCCCCAATGAACAAATACAACCACATAATCACACTGTTCTTCAATCTCTTGGATTCGCTGAACCAAACGAGTGCTGTCATAGGTACAGAATAATCCTGGCTGTCGAGTCTCAATATTCCACTCTACAACCGGAATAACGCGTGACGCAGAAAGTACACCGATGGTTCTTCCGCCTGCTTCAATAAAAATCGCTTCTTCTGCACGTTCCTTCGTTTCTCCCGCACCTACATATGGGATACCTGCTTCATCTAAAGTCGTAAAGGAATCCAAAAGAGCATCTGTACCAAAGTCTAAGGCATGGTTATTCGCCAGACTAGCCACATCAACACCCATATCCTGCAACGCACTGACATAAACAGGATCCACGCGGAAGGTAAACTGCTTGTCCGGATGCTGTGTACCTCTGGTAGAAAATGGAAACTCGTTATTAATCACTGTCATATCTGCACTAACCATTTCCTGTTCGATGTATTCACTAATAATTCCATTAATACCTTCATTATCGTAAATACCAGTAACTCTCTGCAACATCACATCACCAGTAAAAAACATGGTAACATCTTCAATCTCAGGTTCAGCCTCTGTGGCTACTTCTGTATTCTCTGTACTACCTGAAGACTGTGTATCATTCATCTGTTCAGATCCTGTATTACCAACCTGCTGTGTATCCTTATCTGAAGTATCTCCAGATTTTATTAAAATAACACCTAAAATCACCGCTACTAATAAAATAACACTAACAGATACCATGGTTAATATTCTTTGTTTTTTCTGACGACTGCGTCGTTCCTTTAAGTCTCCCATTTCTATATCCTTTCTCTTTACAATTATTTCATAGTTTGATATACTTATTATATATCACCGAACAAATGTTCGCAAGGAGTTTTTATGGAAACTGTTATTTTTCACATTGATGTAAACAGCGCTTTTCTTTCCTGGGAAGCCACATACCGTATGAAAGAATTAGGTGACACAGAGGATTTGCGTCTCATTCCCTCCGCAGTGGGTGGGTCAGAAGAATCCCGTCACGGTATTGTTCTGGCAAAATCAGAATCTGCCAAGAAATATGGAGTCACCACAGGAGAACCTCTAGTGGATGCCCGTCGCAAATGCCCTATGCTAAAAACTGTCCCTGCAAACTTTCCTATTTATGTGAAATATTCCAATGCCATGATGAAAATATTAGAGGATTACTCTCCAGATATCGAGCAGTATTCCATTGATGAATCCTTTCTTGACATGACTGGAACACAAACCCTTTTCGGTCCGCCAATAGAAGCAGCCCATATGATAAAAGACCGCATCTATCATGAATTGGGATTCACCGTAAACGTAGGTATCTCAACCAATAAACTGTTAGCAAAAATGGCCTCCGATTTTAAAAAACCAAATTTAGTACACACTCTCTTCCCAGAAGAAGTTCCAACAAAAATGTGGCCACTACCTGTATCGGAACTATTTTTCGTAGGACGCCAGACCACCAAGCGATTGCATGCCCTAGGAATCTTTACCATCGGTGACTTAGCAAAAACAGATAAAAAAGTCATCACTGATAATCTAAAAGGCCACGGCGATGTCATATGGGAATTTGCCAACGGAAATGGCGAAAGCATGGAGGACGTGGCAAACAAAAATCGTAAACCTGCCAACAAAGGCTATAGCAACGAAACCACTCTGGCCTTCGACGTTACAGACCCATATCTGGCTAAGGAAATTCTGCTATCCTTAACAGAAACCGTAGCCACCCGTGTTCGTGCAGATAAATCCTACATTTCCGTCATATCGGTTTACTATGTCGATAACGAATTCAAACACAGTTCACGACAAATGACATTAGATTCTGCTACCAATGTCACCAACGAAATTTATCATCACGTATGCCAGTTATTTGACCAACTTTGGAACGGCAGTCCCATCCGCCTTCTTGGTGTCCAAACCAGCAGAGCCACCTCTGAAGCACACAGACAGTATTCACTTTTCGAAACCCAAAATGTGGAGAAACTATCGAAACTAGACTCAGCAATTGACGCCATTCGAAACAAATATGGTGAAGACTCTATCAAACGAGCCTCCTTTGTGCATCCAGATGATAAAGACGGTGTGAAGCATATGACGGGTGGATTTGGAAAAGCCAAAAGAGATTCCAAATAAGTTACGAT
>CAZDAP010000121.1:0-4549 GCA_964503585.1 uncultured Lachnobacterium sp.
CTCCTGTGGGAGTCTTTTTCTTTTACAACATCTTTTTATTTTTCAAGAACCACATCATAAAAATACAAACAATGACAATTAATGCGCAAATGATTGCAAATCCAAATGGGGAGCCAGCAAATGGCATACCCTCAGAATTTACATTCATACCATAGATACCAGAAATAACGGTTGGTACAGCCATGATAAGCGTGATAGATGTCAGCGTCTTCATCACATTGTTCAAACGATTATCCAGCACTGATGACATCAGTTCTCGGGTACCGTTTATGATATCACGATAAATCACTGTCATTTCAATCGCCTGTTTATTTTCGATAATAACATCATCCAAAAGTTCTTTATCCTCTGGATACTGTTCGAGTCTCTTGTAACGAGTAAGTCGGTCTAATACATTTCCATTTGCACGAAGAGATGTGGCAAAGTATACCAGCGTGGACTCCAATTCATGCAATGCGATAAGGTCGTCTTCTCGTGTATCGTTTTCAATTCGTTCTTCGATTTCATTACGCTTCTTATCAATGGTACGCAGGTGTCCCTGGTACACAACGGTGGTTCGATAAAGAATCTGATATACGAAACGCATTTTTTTCTTGGTCGAAAACTCTTTAACACGATTATTGATAAACGCCTGAAGAACTGGTAAATCTTCCGTACAAACCGTAATAATCAAATCCTGCTTCAAAATGATACCAAGCGGAATGGTCGTGTACATTACCTTCTTATGACGAATCTCAGTAGAAGGAACGTCGATTAAGATAAGGGTGTAACCATCTTCCAATTCAATACGCGAACTTTCTTCTTCGTCGAGTGCGGCTCTAAGGTCAGCTACATCGATATCTAAAGATTCTGCTAAGAGCATAGTCTCCTCTGCTGTCGGGTCAACCATATGGATCCATACTCCATCTGTTATTTTTTCTTTTTCATGGATACAACTATCGTCAGTCATATAATATTTTACCATGTGGTCTACCTCCTTCTTACTGCTCACTTCGTTCTCAGTGAGGATTAAATCACTCCGTTTTTGTATACTTCTCCGCCTGTGCGCGAATCAGTTCTGCATCATCGAAATAATTGATACGCATTGCACGTTTTACTTCATCCATAGTCTGTGCCGCTTTTTCGCGAGCCACTTCGCTACCCTGTTTTAAGATATCGTAAACCATAGGGATATCTTTTTCAAATTCTGCACGTCTAGCACGAATTGGGGCCAATTCTTCCTGAAGTACGTTATTTAAAAATCTCTTAACCTTTACATCTCCAAGACCACCACGAGTATAATGATCTTTTAATTCCTGAAGGTTTGCGTATTCTGGCCAATATTCAGCAAAATGTCCATCATTGCTAAATGCATCCAAATAAGTAAATACACAGTTTCCTTCTAAGTGACCTGGATCAGAAACCTTAATATGTGTTGGATCTGTATACATACCCATAATTTTCTTTGAAACCTCTTCTTCAGAATCAGAAAGATAAATACAGTTTCCTAGAGATTTACTCATCTTCTGATTTCCATCGGTACCCGGCAAACGACAGCATGCCTGGTTTTCTGGAAGTAATACATCTGGTTCTACCAATACTTCATCATAAATAGAGTTGAACTTACGAACAATTTCTCTAGTCTGTTCAATCATTGGCAACTGATCTTCTCCAACTGGAACACAAGTAGCCTTAAATGCTGTAATATCTGCCGCCTGACTGATTGGATATGTGAAGAAACCAACTGGAATACTAGTTTCAAAATTACGCATTTTGATTTCTGTCTTTACTGTAGGATTTCTCTGTAAACGAGATACAGTAACTAAATTTGAATAAAAGAAGGTAAGTTCTGTTAATTCAGGAATCTGTGACTGAATAAACAAAGTTGATTTTGCTGGATCTAATCCACATGATAAATAATCCAAAGCTACTTCAATAATATTTTGACGTACTTTTTCTGGATTTTCAAAGTTATCGGTCAATGCCTGTGCATCTGCGATCATAATGAAAATTTTATCAAATTCTCCAGAATTCTGTAACTGCACTCTTCTTCTTAATGAACCAACATAGTGACCAATATGAAGTTTTCCTGTTGGTCTATCGCCTGTTAAAATAATCTTTTCCATTTTTATTGCCTCTTAATTTCTATATTACTGTTTAATTGATTTTATTAATTTTACAATTTTATTTTTTAATGTTTTTAATTGTCTAAACTTCGTAATGAGTCCATACTTACGTGAAATTTTTCTAAATCCAAAATATAATCCAACGATAAGAGCGATAAGCAGTATCACTACACCTACTATCATAAAGAAGAATTTATTTGGATTTGAAAGTAAATCCTTGATGGCTGTACTATCTTCTACAACTTTTCTTCCTTCTGTAGTAGCATATACAGCAGGTACGTTTGGCGTTCCATCTCCATCTGTATCTTCAAAGGACATCATATACTGAGCAATTGCATTCCATGCCTTAAGTTCTTTTCCATCTACGATAATTGCAGCATCCTCATAGTTCTCAATTGGTGTACCATCCGCAAATTTTGGAACAATGGAGAGTAAACCATAAGACATATCTGTTACACCACCAAGCATCTGCGAACTATAAAAATCTGTTACAACACGATACAGTTTATCATCTTCCAATTCTACACGATTTCCATCGCCATCCATAATAAACACATCGGTGGTCTTATTTAAAATCATACGATTTGGATTGTAATGCCAGTATAAACCATTTGTATACAATCTTGCTGTAGACATAAAATCTGAAATACTAGCATCGATTTCTGCTACCAGTTTTAACTCCTCACCCGTCAAATATACACTGATGAGCGGATATCCTGGAATTCCATCTTCGCCGATTCCCAAAGAAAATGAATTAAATACATTTTCTACGGTAATATTACCAAGCGCATAGGTATCACGGATGGTTCCTGCTGGCGCAACCGCAACCATAACAGGCGTATCATCACCTGTGTCTGCATTTTCTGCTGCATAAGTATATGCATCTGCAATCAAACTACCCAAATTCAATTCCGTATGTAAATTACCTAAGTCCTTTACCGAAGCGAATTGTACTTCATTGGTACAGAGCACCTGATCCTTTGTAAGTCCAAAGTAAGACAAGTATTTTTCATCTACCATGGACATGAAATGATCCACTATTTCCTGTGTCTCTTCATCCTGTGGAATATCTGTAGTAACAGGAATCAATTCATAATCCACCATTTCCCAACTGCCATCTGCATTTTGAACCATGGAAATATCTCCTAAATATTTTCCATATTCCGCACAAGATGCAATATAAGTCGTACCATGCTGGATTGGCTCATCCAACTTTGTATGTGTATGACCACTAATAATCAAATCCAATTCTGGAACTTCTTTTGCTAAAATTTCGTCTTCTGAATCATCTTCATTTGAGGAAGTTCCACTATGAGAAATGCAGATCATCATATCTACATCTTCATTTGCCTCAATCTCCGCTACCGTTTCTTGAACCGCTTCTACTGGATCTCGGAAAACAACTGGGCACTGTGCCACACAGGCCTCTGCATCCTTTCCAAACACACCAATAATAGCAATTTTTACACCATCTTTTTCCACTACGATATAATCTTTTACACCATAGTTTTCAAACGCATCTAAAATCAGTTGCTGGTCTTCTGTTAATCCAGATGCTTTCATAGCATCCCAATCCATATTACAAAGAAGCATTGCAGGCAGAGTATCACCACTGGCCACTGCTGTATTCATCATATTGGCAAGCCCTTCTGCTTTGTAATCAAATTCATGATTACCAAGTGTGGTAGCAACCATTCCTAACTCCCCAAGCATGCGAAGTTCTGCAGCCTCATCTTCGTATACCACCTGAACCAAGGTTCCCATAGAAAAGTCACCAGCATCCAATAACAAGGTTTCTGGATTTTCTTCCAACTGTTCATTCATCAACGTTTTTATTCTAGCGAATCCACCCATGGTTACAGAATCCGATTCCTCTACCGTAGTAAAAGAATTCAAATGAGAATGGGTATCGTGTAAAAACATAATATCCACCGTCTTTGCTTCTTCATCTGCCCATACATTTATCTGTGGTACTACAATTAGCAATAGCATCAAAAATCCCAAGCCTAATGCCGCTAGTTTTTTCTTCATTCTGTATACCCTCTTCTCTTTATAAACTCACGAAATTGTGTCTATTAGACACACTTTCCCCACTATTGCATATTTTACTAGAAAAAAGTTATGTTGTAAACCACTCCACATAGGAAATTCCCACAAAAAAAGGCTCCCGAACCAATTGTTCGAGAGCCAATATCTTTATCTTTTATAAGAAAACATATTTCAATACGAAAAGTACTGCTAAAACATACATAAGTGGAGTGATTTTCTTTGCTTTACCACAACATACGTTGATAATAACATAAGAAACAACACCAAATACGATACCTTCTGAAATACTATAGAAGAGTGGCATACCAATTAAGCAAAGGTATGCTGGAATTGCTTCAGTTAAATCTTCCATATCAATTTCAACTACAGCAGAAATCATAAGGAATCCTACGTAG
>CAZDAP010000122.1:0-4544 GCA_964503585.1 uncultured Lachnobacterium sp.
CATTCTTTGCACCACCGATTTCAACTTCACCATATAAAGGATTACCACCTTTAATTACGTACTGTTCCATCTTTCACCTCAACAAACTCTCTTATATACTATGCATCAATTTAACAATTGTTATTCAAGTTCTGCATTTTATCAATTAAAAGTTCTACTGTTTGTTCCACATCAAGTCCGTCTTCGCACACACGAATATCGGCATATTTTTCATAGAGAGGCGTTCTCTCCATGTATAAGTCATACAGGGTTTGTCCTTCTTTTAGAACTACGCCTCTTCCCTTTATGTCGGAGAGACGTTTTTCTATAATTGAATATGGTACTCGTAAATAAACCACTGTACCTATTTCCTTCAAATGCTCCATGGCTTCTTTGCCGTAAACGACGCTGCCGCCTGTAGCAATAATTGTTTTGGAACACTCTATCCCAGCATTCACTCGGTTCTCTACCTCTATAAAACCTTCCGTTCCTACTTCAGCAATAATTTCCTTTAACAGTTTTCCTTCCTGCTGCTGAATCAGTAAATCCGCATCCAGAAATTGATATCCGAGAACCTTTGCCAGAATAACGCCCACGGTGCTTTTTCCAACACCTGGCATTCCAATTAAAACAATATTATTATTCTCCATCTACAGTTTCAGAAACTTCTGTTGTTTCTGCATCCTCCTCTGTAGATTCCACTTCTGTGTCTTTATAGAGTGTAAAAATGTTGTGGAATTCAATCTGATCTAATAAAGATTCCTTAACTTCCCATCCATCATTTTCCTGCCATGCTGTAACCGTTTCTTCATATAATGCATACTCACGTTCTGCAATAATGGATTCACGATTCTCTTCTGTCGCCTCTTCATCTACATCTGTGTCAATTCTAAAGAAATAGATTGCATCATCTGTTTCAATCATATTGGATACTTCGCCTACTTCTAATTCATTTAATGCAGCCAAAATATCGGTATCCATAGATAAATCTTCTCTATGATAAGCATCTGTTGTAACGGAATATCCCTGAGCAGCAGCCACTTCTTCCATATCTTTTACATCTAAATCAAGAGCCATTCCCAAAGCAATGGATTTAATTGAAGCAAGTTCATCTTCTGTATACTCTACCCAATTGTAACTATCATCATAATATCCAGTAAGATCTATACAAATCATACTGTATCCACGCATGTTCGCTTCTTCATCACTTACTTCACGGTCTGTATCAACAATGATTGCATCATACATTTTTGCCTGAATAGTATAAAGTGTTAATACTTCTGCTACAATTTCTTCTGTTGCACCAAATTCTTCAAGGGCTTCTTCTGTGTTTGCTGCTAAAAATGCATTGGTTGCTTCATTAATGGCATTTTTTTCTTCTTCGGTAATTTCTACACCATAATCTGCCATATGTGCTTTTAATGTGTACATATCATGAAGTAATGCCATTGCTTCTGCCTTGAATTCTTCTTCTGCTGTATAGCCACTTCCTGACATATCTACATCCCAAAGAGAATCTACTCCATAATAAGAAGCATACAGAGAATACATATCATCTACAGATGCCTTCTGATATTTTACGATAAAATTTGCTACACCAAAACTAATGTTTTCATCTCCTAATGTAGCAATTGTATCTTCTGCTTTAGCACCACATCCTACTAATGTAGTGAAACAAAGTACCCCTGTTAACACAAGAGCTGCCAATCTTTTCAGTTTCATATTTCCTCCTAAAACAAGACGCACTACGCCTTTTATCATCATATAATTATAATGCCTTTTTTATTATCTAGCAAGGCTTTTCTTGTATTTCCACAAGAACAGACATGGCTTCTAATAAATTTTTTAAAATTTCTACCACATCTTTTCCCTTTTCTCGAGAATTCCCATTTAATATATACGTAAAGTACGGATTTTTCATATCTGCTGTAAAAGTCAAAAATGGAGCCTGGGACTGCACCACCTGTGGAATCATAGTTGCATCTATTTTTGCTTTTTCATACATGAAAAGTTTTAACTCATTATTTTTCTGAGTTACTTCCTTAATATAGATGCTATGTGCCATAAATTTCAAACGGGCAATGGTCAACAGATTCTGCACCGATTTCGGTGGTTCTCCAAAACGGTCTATGAGTTCTTCCAGCATCTCCTCCGCTTCTTCCTCTGTTTCAATCCCTGCGATACGTTTATAAATATCCAGTTTCTGCAGTTCATTTGCCACATAGGTTGGCGGAATAAATGCGTTGGTATTAATATCAATGGCCGTTTCAAATTTCTCTTCTACCGCAACACCCTTTGCTTCTTTTACCGCTTCATTTAACATCTTACAGTAAAGGTCATAGCCTACTGCCTCCATGTGTCCACTCTGCTCTGCTCCCAAAAGATTTCCTGCCCCGCGAATTTCCAAATCTCGCATGGCAATCTTAAATCCACTACCTAGTTCTGAGTATTCTTTCATGGCTGCCAGACGCTTTTCTGCCACTTCCTTTAACATCTTGTTTCTACGATACATCAGGAATGCGTATGCTGTTCTATTGGAACGACCTACACGACCACGAAGCTGATACAACTGGGACAAGCCCATATTATCTGCGTCATGGATAATCATGGTATTTACATTGGAAATATCCAAACCAGTTTCTATAATTGTGGTAGAAACCAATACATCAATTTCTCCATTAATAAAACGATACATGATTTTTTCCAAATCACTTTCCCGCATCTGTCCATGGGCAAACGCCACATTTGCATCCGGAACCAATGCCTGAATCTTCGTAGTTACCTCATCAATGTCTTTTACTTTGTTATATACATAGAAGACCTGGCCATCTCGCGCCAATTCACGATGAATGGCTTCTCGCACCATCTCCTCATTATATTCCATAACATAAGTCTGGATAGGAAGACGATCCATAGGCGGTTCCTCTAATACACTCATATCTCGAATTCCAATAAGACTCATATGCAGAGTTCTAGGTATTGGTGTCGCTGTCAGTGTCAGAACATCCACATTTGTTTTCATTTGTTTTATTTTTTCTTTATGAGCAACACCAAAACGCTGCTCCTCATCTACAACCAAAAGTCCCAGATCTTTGAATTCGACATCTTTCGACAAAATTCGATGTGTTCCCACTACAATATCTACCTGACCTTTTTTCAAGCCTTCTACCGTGTGTTTCATCTCCCCTGCCGAACGGAAACGACACATCAAATCTACTCGCACTGGGAAATCTTTCATACGCTGGGCAAATGTATTATAAATCTGCTGTGCCAAAATCGTAGTAGGTGCTAAATACGCCACCTGCTTTCCTTCCTGCACAGCCTTAAACGCAGCACGAATTGCCACCTCTGTTTTTCCGTAACCTACATCACCACAAATAAGGCGGTCCATAATCTTTGTACTTTCCATATCCCGCTTGGTATCTGCAATGGCAAGTTCTTGATCCTGAGTTTCTTCAAATGGAAACAGTTCTTCAAACTCTTTCTGCCATACGGTATCTGGTCCATAAACAAATCCATTTTTTTCTTCACGAAGCGCATAGAGTTTTACCAAATCACCAGCGATCTCTTTTACTGCTCCACGGACCTTTGATTTGGTTCGTGTCCATTCCTGCCCGCCTAACTTATTTAGTTTTGGCTTCTTTGCATCCTTCCCTGCATACTTTTGAATCATTTCCAAATTCGTAGCAAGGATGTACAGATTCGAACCTCCTGCGTATTCGATTTTGATATAGTCCTTTAAAATGCGGTCTACTTCAATTTTTTCGATTCCTTTATATATACCAAGACCATGATTTTCATGTACCACATAGTCCCCCACATTCAAATCCGTAAAATTCTGGATTTTTTCACCTTCGTAGGTTCTATGACGTTTTTTCTTCTTTTTCTCTCCACCGAAAATATCGGATTCTGTAATCACAGCAAACTGTAAAATTGGATATTCATAGCCTCTTTTTACTTTTCCATAACACACCATAATCTGCCCTGGCAAAAGTTCATGGTCATAGTCTTCTGTGTAAAAACTATTCAAGCCTTCGTCTAATAAATCATCTGCCAAGCGTTTCGCTCTGGTTCTAGAACCCGAAAGCAATACTACCTTATAGTGATTCTTTTTATAATTCTTTAAGTCCTTTACCAAAAGTTCAAAACTACTATTATAGGAATTTACACTTTTGACATGAATTGCAAACATGCTATGCTGCTTAAATCCATTGGCTTTTGCATCCAATGCAGCCAGCGAAATACAACGAAACTGCTGGCATTTTCCTATGATTTCTTTTTCCATGAAAAGTTCTTTCATCTGTCCAGGCAATATATATCCCTTTTCCAGACGATGTTTCATGCTTTCCGAAAACTCCGTCTCCGTCTGTTTTCCTCGTTCCACACATCGGGATAACTCATCAAAAAACACAAAAGTTTCCTCTGGGTCAAAATAATCCAAAAGGCCTTTTCTTTCTTCACAGAAATAAGACAAATAGGCATCCATGCCGGCATAAATGGACAACTCTCCCCATTCCTCCGCTTTCTCTTCCGCCGTAGAAAGCATTCGGTGTGCTTCTTCTGTT
>CAZDAP010000123.1:0-4536 GCA_964503585.1 uncultured Lachnobacterium sp.
GTATCGTGGTAAAGGATATAATTTCACCATTACTTCTTCCACGGCTTATGATCATAAGTTTATCCCAGGAAGAAACTATTACCAGAGCATTTCCCGCATCGTGGATGATCAATTTGAGAATTATTTGTCACGTCCAGGTATTACCCAGCCAATTTTAACCCAGTATTGTGACGGGGATAGGGTAAGTTGTCCAAACTGGATGACACAATGGGGATCAAAATATCTTGGCGACCAAGGCTATTCTGCAATTGAAATTTTACGTTATTTTTATGGAAGCAATATGTTTATCAATGTGGCAGAAGGTATTTCAGGCATTCCTGCCTCTTGGCCAGGATACAATTTGGGTATTGGTGCAACAGGGGATAAAGTTCGTCAGATGCAGGAGCAGTTGGCAAGAATTTCCAAGAGTTATCCAGCCATTCCTACCATTCGTCCAGATGGTATATATGGACCTTCTACAAGAGAAGCCGTAGAAGTTTTTCAATCGGTATTTGGCTTGCCAGTGACAGGTGTTGTAGATTATAATACATGGTATGAAATTTCAAATATTTATGTTGCAGTAAGTCGTATAGCAGAACTTATGTAAAATAAAAAGAAAGAAACGAAAAGAAAAATGGCAAAATGGTTACTAACTACAAAAAAAGCAGATTTTAACGGAATAGGAGAAAAGTATCACATTGATCCCGTAACTGCACGCATTATTCGTAATCGTGATGTAATAGAGGATGAAGATATTCGTTTATATTTAGAAGGTAGTTTAAAGGATATTCCACATCCAAGTCTGTTAAAAGATGCAGAGAAAACGGTGAAAATAATACAGGAAAAAATTTCCCAGAATAAATGTATTTGTGTAATTGGAGACTATGATATTGATGGTGTAATGGCCACTTATATTCTGGTGTCAGGGTTAAAACGTTGTGGTGCACAGGTTAAGACACAGATACCTGACCGTATTCATGATGGATATGGATTAAATCGTCAGTTGATTGAAAAGGCAAAAGAAGACGGAGTGGATACCATTATTACTTGTGATAATGGGATTGCAGCCATAGCGGAAATTGCCTATGCAAAAGAACTTGGCATGACGGTGCTGGTAACAGATCATCATGCAGTTCCATATGAGGAAGTGGATGGTATCCGCGTATATAAAACCAGTAATGCGGATGCAATCGTGAATCCGCATCAACAGGAATGTACCTACCCATTTAAGGAACTTTGTGGTGCAGCAGTTGCCTGGAAAGTAGTATGTTTATTATATGAAGCATATAACATTCCACAGGAAGAGGCAGAGGACTTTTTAGAAAACGTAGGTTTTGCAACCATTGGAGACGTGGTTTCCCTAACGGGAGAGAACCGTATTCTTGTAAAAGAAGGTTTGAAGCGCATTCGAAAAACCAAAAATCCAGGGATGCGTGCTTTAATTGCACAATGTGAATTATCGCCAGAACAGATTACCGCTGGAAGAATTGGATTTCATTTGGGACCATGTATCAACGCCAGTGGGCGATTGGATACCGCAAAGCGTTCGCTGGAATTATTCTTCCAAAAAGAAAATGAGAAGGCTGTTTCTATTGCAAATGAATTGGTGACTTTGAATAAAGAAAGAAAAGCCTTAACAGAAGCAGGAGTCGCAGAGGCGATTGCCTATTATGAAGCGCATCATTGTCAGGAAGATAAGGTAGTGATCATTTATCTTCCTGAAGTGCATGAAAGTATTGCAGGGATTATTGCAGGAAGAATAAAGGAGCGTTATTATAAACCAACCTTTATTTTGACGGATGCGGAAGATGGTGGTATCAAAGGATCGGGACGTTCTATTGAAGAATATTCCATGTATGAAGAGTTATGCAAATGCCAGGAATTATTTTTAAAATTTGGTGGGCATCCGATGGCAGCAGGACTTTCATTGGAAAAGCAGAATTTGGAGGCTTTTCGTAAAAAGATGAATGAAGTCTGTACATTAACAGATGCTGATTTGATAGAAAAGATTCGTATTGATGTGGATATGCCAATGGATTATCCAAAGCCACATTTAATCAAAGAATTTTCGGTTTTGGAACCATTTGGTAAAGATAATCCTCGTCCTGTATTTGGGGACAGAGGGATACGTATTAAGCGTATGTGGACAGTTGGAAAAAATAATGATAGCTTGAAATTTGAATTTATTACGCAAAAAGGTGTGTGTGTAGATGGGATTCGATTTCGGGATAAAGATAAGATAATTGCATATCTGGAAGAGAAATTTGGAAAAGATCAGGTGGAGGCTGCATTTAGAGGCCGACCAAATGATATTGTACTTTCTATTATATATAATCCAGAAATTAACAGTTATCGCGGAATGGATACAGTTCAGATTATTGTGGAACATTATCAGTAAACCATTGCGAAAAAATGATTACCATTGTAAAATGGTTGTATTGGAGGCGTGTTCATGTTTGGGAGTAAGAAAAATAAAATAGAAGAACAGATAAAACAAGCATTTGCTCATATACAGGAGCAAAAAGAAGAATTCGAGGTTCGAGTAAATTCCATTGAGGACGGAGGCGAACGTTTACAGGCGGATGTAGGTCAGTTGGTGGATAGTACTACGAATGTAGCAGAGTATGCAATGCAGAATATTGAAGAAGAATCCATTTTGATGCATGATATGGATGATTTTTCAAAAAAATTAAAAACCGTGGGAGACGAATACAGCCAGATAGCAGAGATGGTGAAGCAGCATAATGATGCGGTAACAAATTTAGTGGAAGATAATAAACATTACACCACACCATCGAAATATTTAACAGAAGCGCCAGCCATGATTCGTCAGGATTATCAATCCTATGAAGAAAAGGCAGACGAATTGGCGGAGAGCGGTAGACAGATGAGTGTTATGGCATTGAATGCAGCGATTGAAGCAGGACGAATGGGTGTTGCAGGTAAGCAGTTTGTAGCAGCAACAGAGGAAATTCGTCAGACGGCACTTGGGTATGAAAAGACAGCCCTTACGTTAAAAGAAGAGTTGCAGGAAGCCCAAGGAAGAATCAATGAGTTAGAAGAATTTGTATTTCGTCTTGTTACCTTGATTAAGGACGGCAATGTCAGCGCAGGAAAACTTTTAAAGAAATCTACGGAATTGAACAAAATGGTAGCAGATTGTTCCATGCGTGACTTTTCGGAAGATATGATAGGAATGCGAGATAAGGTGGTCACTATTCGTAATTTGGATGAAGAGATTGCGAAATCTAGTGAACGAAATAAAATCCAGCTTAGTGACATTCAAGAAGAGATTCAGTTGCAGAAAAAGGAACTTCGCGAAATGGAAAGTGATTTAATGCAATTATTTGACGAGGCGCAGGAAAAGGTACATTAGGATACTACATTCAAGTATTTCATTCAAATACTTCATTTTAGATACAGAAGGAGGAGCATATGAATACTACAAATTTCACTTTTTTATCAAATGACGGAAAGACAGCAGTTCATGCAGTAAAATGGACACCAGAAGAAGGCGAAGTAAAAGCGATTCTTCAGATTACTCACGGAATGGTAGAGTTTATTGAACGTTATGCAGTTTTCGCAGAGTATTTGACATCAAAGGGATATATGGTGGTAGGTCATGACCACATTGGTCATGGTCAGTCTGTTGCATCTCAGGAGGATTGGGGATATTTCTGTGAAGAAAGTCCAAGCGATGTATTAATTGCAGATATGCACAAACTTCGTACCTTAATTCAGCAGGAGAATCCAACACTTCCATATTTCATGTTAGGACACAGTATGGGTTCATTTATGCTTCGAAAATATTTGGCATTCCATAACGAAAACCTTCGTGGTGCCATCATTATGGGAACTGGTTTTACCCCAGAAAATATGACCAGTTTAGCCTTAAAACTGACAACTGTTGTTGCGAAATTCAGAGGATCTAGACATCGTAGCAAATTTATTCAGAGTCTTGCATTTGGTGCCGAGTATAAAGGCTTTGATATGACGGGTGAAAAACCAGAGAATAGTTGGCTGACGAAAGATCCAGAGATTGTAAAGGCATATTATAATGAACCTAGATGTACGTATATGTTTACAGTAAATGGGTACAAAGGTTTATTTGAAGCGGTAAACTTTAGTTGTAATCCAGAAAATGTAGCAAAGATACCAAAGAAACTTCCATTATTCATTGTTTCAGGAGAACAGGACCCAGTAGGTGGACTTGGTAAAGGTGTAAAGCAGGTATATGAGATGCACAAGGAGAGTGGCGCATTAGATGTTACCTATAAATTATATGAAAATGATCGTCACGAAATTTTAAATGAAACAGATAAGCAGACGGTATTCAATGATATCTTGGCATGGATGAACGTTAGAATTGATACATAATGTATAAAAATTAAAACCTCCCATAAAGTAAAAATGGGAGGTTTTTTCATTTGATAGGAAATTCCTATCAAATAAAAAACGCTCCGCTGAGGATGCGCAGCTCGCGGAGAAGAAATTAGTTGCTCTGCAACACCGCTCGCGCGCGAAGAGTTCGCAAGCGAACTCTTTGTTCTTGACTTT